>JAFAZL010000968.1 GCA_019239815.1 Acidobacteriota bacterium | reverse complement strand
GCTCGCCTGCAAACTCTTCACATGTAGCGCCAAATGCGTCCATTGCACCTTCATCTCGCCTCCGAAATATGTCTCCAGCAAGTTGAGCAACTCAGAAGCGTACCGTCAACCCAGACCATACCGGAGACGGCCGCCTCTCTCGCGGTTGTCGAGTCTCGTAAAGGCAACGTAGAATGGGCTACTGAGTGGAGCATGTCGAGTAATTGAGGAGAGGTTCATGGCGACGGCCGAGACGACAATCAAGCGACCCGAGTTCACGAACGAGGCTTTCGTAGATTTTTCGCGGCCAGAAAATAAGGCGGCGATGGAAGCGGCGCTGGCCAAGGTAAAGGCTCAGTTCGGCAAGGAATATCCGATGTATATCGCCGGGGAGAAGGTCTACACGACCGCGAAAATCCCGTCGACCAATCCCTCGCATCCGTCGGAAGTGATCGGTGTTTTTCAAGCCGGCACGAAAGAGAACGCTGACGCCGCTGTGAATGCGGCATGGAAGGCATTTGAATCCTGGAAGAAAGTGCCCGCCGCCGAGCGCGCGGAATGCCTTTTCCGCGCCGCGAAGATCGTGCGCGATCGGAAGTTCGAAATCTCGGCCTGGATTTGCTACGAAGTCGGCAAGTCGTGGGCGGAAGCCGACGGCGATACTGCGGAAACGATCGATTTCCTCGAGTTTTACGGCCGCGAGATGCTGCGGCTCGCAGGGCCTCAGGCGGTAACGCCGATGAAGGGCGAGAAAAACTTCATGGTGTACATTCCGCTCGGCGTCGGAGCAGCGATTCCGCCTTGGAATTTCCCGGCAGCCATTGCGACCGGAATGGCGGTCGCCGCACTGGTGACGGGAAATACCGTGGTGCTGAAGCCGTCGGAAGAAGCGACGATCGTTGCATCAAGAATGGTCGAGATTTTGTACGAGGCTGGCATCCCGAAGGGCGCGTTGAATCTGGTCACTGGGGCGGGTGAGATTGTCGGCGACGCGCTGGTGAAAAATCCAAAGACGCGCTTCATTACGTTCACCGGATCGAAGGAAGTTGGCCTCATCATCAGCGAGGCGGCAGGGAAGAAGTCACCTGGACAGATCTGGATCAAGCGCGCGGTGCTGGAAATGGGCGGCAAAGACGCGGTTATCGTGGACGAGGAAGCTGACGTCGATTCCGCCGTCGAGGGCGTTGCGCAGTCGGCGTTCGGCTATCAGGGGCAAAAGTGTTCTGCATGCTCGCGCGCGATTGTTTCGGAAAAAGTTTACGACACGTTTGTGCAGAAAATGGTCGATCGGGCGAAGAAGGTCACCGTCGGACCGAGCGAAGATCCGAAAAATTACATGGGGCCGGTGGCGAGTAAGACCGCGCTCGAAACGGTGCTCGGCTATATCGATGTTGGTAAGAAAGAAGGACGCGTGCTCGTCGGAGGAGACCGCGCGCCGGGTGACGGATACTTCGTGCAGGCGACGGTAATTGCGGATGTCGATCCGAAAGCTCGCGTTGCGCAGGAAGAGATTTTCGGTCCTGTGCTCGCCGTTATCAAAGCGCGCGACTTCGATCACGCGCTAGAGATCGCTAACGGCACCGAGTTCGGGCTGACGGGTGGTGTCTACTCGAAGAATCCAGAGAAGCTCGAAAAAGCGCGCGAGGCCTTCCACGTAGGCAATCTCTATCTCAATCGCAAGTGCACCGGCGCGATGGTTGGCGCGCATCCGTTCGGCGGCTTCAACATGTCGGGCACCGACTCAAAGACAGGCGGCCCGGATTACCTGCTCCTGTTCCTGCAAGGCAAGAGCATCGCAGAAAAAGTCTGACGCAGCGAAGCAAAGAAGTAAGGAAGTCAGACGGGACACTGCCTGATTCAAAGGGCATCAGTTTGCTTTGAACTATTACTTCGTTACCTCACTGCTTCTTGCTTCGCTCTTTGCCGACGTATTTCACCGCCCGATAAATCGGATAGCTCAGAAGCAGCATCAGAAGCGCCAGTGGCGCATTATTACGATCGGTCGCAATCGACCCGATCAGGAACAGGATCGATCCCGCCAGCGCGATCCCCGTCGTGTACGGATAACCCCACGCGCGATACGGACGAGGCATCGCGGGTTCGTTTCGGCGCAGCAGGAAGAGCGATGTGTAGGAGAGCGTGTAGTTTGCGACGAAGAAAAACGAAAGCATCGCGATGACGCGTTCGAACGAAAAGAGGACAAATATGATCGCAACCATGGTGCTCAGAAAGAGCGCAAATGCAGGAGTGCCGCCGGCGTTGACTCTCGCAGCGCGACGAAAGAAAAGGCCATCGCAGCTCATGGCGTAAAGAGTTCGCGAGCAGAAGAGTTGATTGGCGTTCATGCAAGACGCAAGCGAAATCAGCATGATCGAGCGAATCACCG
>JAFAZL010000866.1 GCA_019239815.1 Acidobacteriota bacterium | reverse complement strand
CGAGGAGTTCGTGCTCGCTGGTCTCGATGTTGCTCAGGCGCTCGACGCGGAGTTCCGAGACGATCGCGGGGATCCGGCAGCGCTGAGTGATGCGATCTTCCGATTGCGTCGTAGCGAGTGCGGCTTCGACAATTTCAACGGTTGCCGCGGCAGAGTTGTCTTCCGGCCGCAAGGCGATCACCGTACCGCAGCCGTGAAGGACGTTGCGGATCAACTGGAACGCGGCAGCATGCATCAAGCTGTTGGCGTCGATGCGCAGCGCGATGTTGTATACCGTCTCGCCGCGGTGAATCGCTTCGGAGATCATCAACTGCTCGTATTCAGTCCAGCCGAATTGCGCGGTCACCCTCTGCTCGGGAACCTTTGTCTCAGCCTGGGCAGGCGCCGTCAAAAGCGAACGAATGAGATTGCGAAGCGGCTCGGCTGGTGGAGGCTCGATATTGCGCTGGTACGCGCCGAGCATCGCGGAGAAGCTGTCGGCAGCTTCAAGAACAACCTCTGCCAATTTTCCGCCGACGCGCTGACCAATCTGCGGAGACAGAACATCTTCCAATTCGTGGGAGAGTTCGCTGAGCTGGTAGTAGCCACAAGCCGCGGAATCGCCCTTCAAAGTGTGCACAGCCCGGCGAACGCGACGAATCACTTCGTCGTCGGCCGGACGCGCCTCGAGTTCGAGGCCCGCGTCATTCAGCGACTGCAATAGCTCATTCGCGCTCTCAAAAAAGAGCGCGCGGAGCTCGCCGCTGCGATCGTCGGGCAACTGGGTCACGAAGTGGCCTCGAGTTTCTGATACGCAGTGCCGTTGTTCTCATGCACCATGCGGAATTTTTGCGTCAGGCCGAACAGGCTTTCGGCATGGCCGACGAAGAGGTAGCCGCCCGGATTCAAACAGTGCCAGAACTTTTCGATGAGACGCTTCTGCTCAGCCTCGTCGAAGTAAATCATGACGTTGCGGCAGAGGATGATGTCGTTACGGCGTGGCAAGAATTCGGTCTTCAGGTTGTGGAAGTCGAACTGAATGAGGTCTTTGAGCTGCTTTTTGACGGCGTACTTTTCGCCGGTACGCTCGAAATAACGCAGCCGGCAGGTGTAGTCCACCGGCTCCATTTGGGTTTCGGTATATGTGCCTTCCTGTCCCGCTCGGAGGCTCGCGTAGCTGATGTCGGACGCTACGATCTCGAGCTTCCAGGGCGGAGGAATCAACGGCTTCGGGGACGGCATGTCGAAGGGCAGCGGATTCCGCAGGTAGTAATACGCGAGCGCGTCGCAAATCAGGATTGCGACCGAGTAAGCTTCCTGGCCGGAGGAACAACCTGCGCTCCAGACGCGCAAGGTCCAGTCGCGGCGCTCCTGTTTTTTGCGGAGCAATTCTTCGAGAACACCCTTTTGCAAAAGGTCGAGTTGCGGACGGTTGCGGAAGAAGCTGGTCTCGTTTACGGTGAGATTTTCTAACAGAAGGGCGAGCTCATTCTTCCCTTCGCGGCTGGTCAACAGACGATAGTAGTTGTAGAAGGAATCGATCTGGCAGGCTTTCAAGCGGCGCTGCAAGCGATCCTTGAGAAAGTGAGATCGGCGCTCGTCAAAGAACATCCCGCATTCTTGATAGACGAGCGTCTGAAGGAGCTTGAGCTCCGCTTCGGTCAATTGAATTTGGGCAGTTATCGTTCCCATATAGGCGCGACCTCACTACTGCGAAGCGGCGTCGACAGCCGAACTACCGGCAATTGACGCTATCTCACGGTGGCGAGGGTTTCCGCGGCCTCCTCAAGTCTCTTTACTTCCTGGTGCTGCAAAAGCTTTGAAACGTCCAGCAAGATAATTAGGCGGCCCTTGAGCTTTCCGACTCCAGTGACGTAGTTCGATTCGCCTTCGGCGAAGACGCTGCCGGGCGGCTCGATCTCGGAAGGCGGAATTTTCAAGACCTCGGATGCTGCATTGACGATCAGGCCGATCAATTTGTTTTCGAGCTCGACGACAAGGATTCGGTTTTTCTTGTCGTGCTGGATGTCGACCTGGCCAAAGCGCTTGCGCAGGTCCATGACGGGAATAATCTTGCCGCGCAGATTGATGACGCCCTCGACGGTGTCTGGAGCGCTGGGGACGGAGGTAATCTCAGGCACGCGAACGATCTCGCGGACCGCGCCGATCCGCACGCCAAACGTCTCGTTGCCGATCCGAAAACCAACGACCTGGAGATCTTTATCCATGGCAGCGTTTATGGCCCTCAGGAACGCGTCAGCTCGGCGTATTCGCTTTCCGGGTCGCGATGCAACTCACGGCGACGCGGATTGGAAGCCGGCGTTTCGCGGCGTGCGCGCTGTTGCGCCGACGAATCGAGAACGAAACGGTCCATGCTGTCGAGGAGGTTGCGCGAGAGCTTGAGCATCTGCTCGGCAGCGGCGGACAGTTCGGTCGAACTCGATGCGGACTGCTGGACGAGTTCGCGCATCTTGTCCATCGCGCGGACAACGGCTTGCGCGCCAGACGCCTGCTCTTCGACGGCGGAATTGATTTCCTGGGTGATTTCGGTGAGACGCCCAGTCGCTTTGGCGATCTGCGACGACCCGACAGACTGCTCGGCCGTTGCGGCGCCGATTTCCTGCGAGAATTTGTAAACCTCGGTGACGACGTTGGAGATTTTGTGCAATGCAGAACCGAGATCGTTGCCGAGGCTGAGTCCCTCTTCAACGATGCGCGTGCTGCGCTCCATGTTTTCGACGGCCTGCCGAGCTTCACGCTGAATGCTCTGGATGAGGTCGGCGATTTCCTTGGTGGATTGTGTTGACTTTTCGGCGAGCTTGCGAACTTCGTCGGCGACGACTGCGAAACCGAGGCCGTGTTCGCCGGCGCGGGCCGCTTCGATCGCGGCGTTCAAGGCGAGCAAGTTCGTCTGTTCAGCAAGATCGTCGATGACTTCGATGATCTTCCCGATGTCGTCGGCGCGGTGGCCGAGGACGTTGATGATTTCCGCGGAGGATTGAATCGCGTGATTCGTACGATTGAGGCCGTCCGTCGCCTTTTCCATGGTGGCGATACCGGTGACGACTTCTTCGCGCGAGCGGTTGGCGATGTCGAGCAGGACTTTCGCGGTGTCGGCGACGCGCTGAATCGAGGTGACCATCTGATCGATCGATGCGGAAGTTTCCGCGACGCTCGACGCCTGGATTTGCGTGTTCTTCACGACGTTTTGCACGTTGATGCTCATCTCGTGCATCGTGCTGGTAACTTCTTCAATCGCGGACGAAGCCTGCACGCTGACCTTGGCGGATTCGTCAGCGGCGCCTGCAACCTGATTTGATCCCGCGGAAACCTGACCCGCCGAATCGCGCGTGGTGCGGACGAGTTCCTGCAATCCATGGGACATGCGAAGGAACGCGTTGCCGAGCGTGTCGCGCTTGGAACGAGGCACAACTTCGATGGCGAGATCGCCTTCAGCGACGGCCATCGAAACTCCGGCCATTTCTTTGAGGTAAGCGACCATGTTGTTGAATGTAGTCGCTAGGGCTCCGATTTCGTCGTTGCGGTGAATGTCGATATTCTGGTCGAGGTCGCCGGAGTCGCCGATTTCGCGAGCCACGGTGATGAGGTGCGTCAGGGGCTCGGTGATCGATTTGGCGGTGTAATAAGCGACGACGAAACCCGTGATCAACGCGAGAAACGTGCCGCCGCTCGTGAGCGTCGTGCTCAAGGTGCTGGCACGAGCCGCGGACTTCGTGGTTTCGTCGAGTGATCTGGCGATTTCGGTAGCCGCCTGATCCAGCACGGATGACGACTTCAGGAGCCAGGACGTCGGATCCTTTTGCAGGTAGAAGATCTGGAGATCGGAAACAGTGGCGTCGCCCGAATCTACTTGATGGCGCTTGGCGAGCAGTGGTTTTGCGAAATTGTCTCCCCAGCTCGATTCCGTACTCTCGACCTGTATGAGCGCGGTGTGGAGGAGGTCACCCTTTGCGTCGGCTTCCCCGTGCTTAATGATGTCGGTGAGTTCGACGATGCCCTTATTGACTTTCTCTTCGTCGCGGGGATCGCCGCTCAGCAGGAAGTTGTTGAGATTATTCCGGTTGAGCATGATCTGATAACGCACGGCTTCGATGGTTCGGACGTTCTGCAGCGCGGTTGACGCGTCGGAACGCGCGGACTGCTCGCGAAAGCCGGCGACAATGTTCACGCCGAACAGACAGATCAAGATGAACAGGATCGAGCCAAAGCCGATATAGAGTTTCTTACCGATCGTCATTTCCAGAACCCTCCACCCCAGAAACCGCTGGCCGTAGTAGCCAAATTCAGCGCGCGACGATTCCCCCGCAGCGCCCCGTCGCTGCAGAGTTACTGCCCGCCGGTGAAATCGAATTCCACAATCTGAGTTGTCTCTTCAGGAGCCGGGAAGAACTTCCATTCTTTGACCGCATCGGTGCAGGTCTGCACCAGGAGCGGATGGCCGCCGATGGCGCGAGTGCTCTTGACGTGGCCATCGGGAGCGATGATGACTTCAATTTTTACTTTTCCGGTCACGCTCATGCGCTTGGCGAGTTCAGGATAGGTCGGTGAAACGCGTGACTTGACCTTACGCTTGCCTTCATCTGTGCTCGCGGTTTGAGCGAAACCCGTAGCCGCCAGGAGTCCGGCGAAACCTACGCTTGCTAAGACAATCGTTGCCCACTTCCGTCGCTTCGACACCACGCCTCCTCTGATTGGGACAATGCCCCACCGCAAGAAGGGCACGTCGATGGCCAGTATTTGCGCCGAAAAACGCTAGGTGCTTTTGCGTGGGGGACACACCACAAGTGATGGGTAACAGGTAAGTTAAGTGCGGCACGTGTTCGCGTGAACGGATAGAGGGCGTTTGTGAAATTGTCTCAGACTCCTCGTGATTCGCGCTGTCGGGTCTCACGCTGAGACGTATTTCTGTGTGTTCCTGCGTGTTGAATGCGGATATTCGTGCTGCCGTGAACGAGCAACGCGCCGATATCTCCTGCCCACGAACTGAAAACCGGCGATTGTCGAGTGCGAAACACCGGATTTCATCGGCAATTGACTCAAGTTGAGATGGGTAAGTAGCGTAGAGGTGCGTGGGAAATCATCAAATTGAGACGCCAGCGCCGCGTCTCAATCAAACATGCCTAGAGCAACGGCCAAACCCTCGAATCGCCTTGCGTGTAAACGCGTGAAGAACCCCACTTCGCGTCCTCCTGTTCATGCAGCTGAAGAACTCATGGAATTGGCGGTGGATGCCGCGCATTCGCGGAATCTGCCGGCGTTCCTGGAGAGATTCGCTCAACGTGCCACTCGCATGCTGGATGCGCGATGGGGCGGCGTTATGGTCTTTCGCGGTCGCGA
>JAFAZL010000979.1 GCA_019239815.1 Acidobacteriota bacterium | reverse complement strand
CGTCACCTTGCGCAAGGCCATGTCGTAGTTGTCGATGCCGGGCCCATAGAAGAAACGGCGAGACGAATTGCCAAAGGTGCCCAGCGCGTTCGGGCTGAAGAGTTTGGTGTTGAAGGCAATAGAACCGGTGCGCGGGTTGTGATTGATTGCCAGCGAGCCGAGCGCCGGATTGTAGTCGGGCAAATCGATACTCACGCTGTTTACGCCGTTGTTCTGCACCTGAACGAGAGCGTTGTCGCCAAAACTTTGAAACGTGACGGGGAGTCCGGTCGCATAGCGCGTAACGCCGGAAATCTCCCAGCCACGCGTCAGGCGATTGGAGACGTGAAATAGTTTGTCTAACGGCACCTCGTAGTTGTAGCTGAAAACGAAGTTGTGTTTCAGGTCGAAGGCGGAGATCGCGTACTCCTTGCGGAAATCGAAGGGATTGACTTGTTCCTGAATGCTCGAAGCCCAGTCCATGGACTTCCCGAATGTGTAGCTGGCCAGGAAAGTGAAACGCCCAGCGGTTCGCTTGAGTGATGTTTGCAGGCTGTTGTAATTGGCGTTGCCCATGTTCTGGTAGACGGCATCGGTGCCGATCGTATTCGGATAGGGCGAGCGCGTCCCGTTCACAACGGTTCCGTCCGCTCGCGTGTAGACATTGTTCTCGCCGAATGGCCCACAAGTAGGAGTTCCCCGCATCACGTCTTGCGCCTGGCTTAGACTCAAGCACAGCGCAGGATTTCCGGGATTCACATCGTGAACGGCAAGCAGATGCCGGCTCTGCGACCCGATGTAGCCGATGCTAAGAATCATCTTCGAACCGAGTTGCCGCTCGATGGTGAGATTCCCCGACATGGTGTAGGGCGTTTTGTTGAAGGGATACACGCTTCCCGCACCGCTGATCGGTGTGTAACGGGACCAGTCAACATTCGGATCGGGATTCAAAGGCGATACGTTGTAGGACGGCAGGTTCACAGGAAACTGTTGAATGTAATTCGTGCCGGTCAGCGCTCCAACAAAGGGTGTCGCCATCACTGGAGCCTCGGGACTCGTGTAAGTCAGTCCATAAGGTGGATTGCCGGTTGGATAGGCAACGGTCAGCCCTTCCACCGCCGTGAAGAAACGGCCGGCTCCGGCGCGAATGCTAGTCTTGCCGCGACCGCCTGTTAACTTGCCTAGCACGCCATCGGAGAACTTCGGCGAGTATGCAATGCCGAGCCGCGGCGAAAAATTGTCCAATGGCGATGGCGCAATGGCGGCGGGAATGCGTGAGCCATTCGGCAACGGATCACCAGGCACCAGGTAGCCCAGCGGAGCGCCAGGGAATGTCATCGACTGCACTCCCTGAACGAACGTGGTGGTCTGCCGATGCTCCTCTGCCCACGGCGTAATGTAATCCCAGCGCAGTCCGTAGTTGATCGTGATGTTCGAGCGCACCCGCCAGCTATCTTGCGCAAATATCCCGCCGTTCGTAGCGCTCTCGTAAAACGCTGGCGAAGACTGCTGCGAGTAAAAATCCGGTAGCCCAAGCAGAAAATCCGCGAAGCCGTTTCCCGTGGACTGGGTGCCACTCCCGAAAAACGAGAATGTCCCGTTGGCGACCAAGTCGGGATTCTGCTTCACTTTGTACCAAATGTATTCAAACCCTGTTTTCAAAGTGTGATTCCCTTTCACTTTGGAAACCGTATCGCTCGCATCGAACGTGTTGTTGACCTGGGCCACGAAGAATGGCTCCGTCCCAGTCGTAAACGAGTTGAAGTACAGCGTTTCCACCCCCGCAAACTTCGGCGCTCCTTGAACGATGCCTTGCCCTCCCGCAAGAATGCCTTGATCGGAAAGCGACGTGCCAACGCCGCCCTTGGAAACCCCCAGATTATTGTTCAAGCGTGTGGCGCTAACCCGCGCTTCGTTGACAAGCGTCGAGCCGAAAGTCTTCGTATTGCTGATGACAAGGAGTTGATCTAATCCACTGGAGGTCGCATCAAAAGAGCCGCCGTTTGGATTCGGCACCGTTGCCCCGCCAAATCCGGAGGGATATGGATTGTCGAGATTGTATTTGTCGTAGAAATAGTAGAATGAGAAATTCCCCGATCTTTCCGTGTTCCAATCGATCCGCCCGGCGGCTTTTTCGTCATGCAGCCTCAGGCTCTCGGCAGTGGATTCAAAATTGCCCGCACCAAGATTTGGAGACGGGATGTACTGCAACATCTTGATTGCAGGAGTTGCGAAAGCCGATTCCGGTATCACATTCCCCGGAAATACTGCAGAGAAAGCCTCGCCGGCTATCACCGGATAGCCCAGCCGATTCGAAAGAGTCTGCGCCAGAAAGGAACCGTTTACTTTGCCGGTGAATGCAGGAGCATCGGAAAAGTCCCCGCCTCGATTGGCCAGTGATGGAACCGCAACTACACCCGTATCTTGCCCTTGGTTGGTACGCTGTCCCTGATAGTCGGCAAAGAAGAAAAGTTTGTTTTGCTTGATGGGACCACCGAGCGTTCCGCCGTACTGATTCTGCTGAAAGGCGGAGCGCTGACTGGAGAAATAGCTCTTCGCGTCGAGATCGGTGTTGCGCAAGAATTCGAATCCTGATCCGTGGAAAGCATTTCCCCCAGATTTCGTCACAACATTGATCAGTCCGCCGCTGTAATTTCCATACTCGGCATCGGTATTGCTCGTCAGAATGCGGAACTCGGCGATGGAATCAAGGTTGGGAATAATTCCGGCTTGCTGTCCGATGCCTTCTTGCACGCTCGCGCCATTGATGGAGAATCCGTTAGCATCCTCTCGTTGTCCATTAATCGAGAACTGCCCGGTATTCGACGCGCCTGCGACCGGCACGGTCCCAAATCCTCCTCCAGAAGTGCTGTTCCCCGCCCCGCTCGTCGTAAGTGGTGTAACTCCCACCTGGGTTGCGAAAAGGTCGGTATAGCTCCGCCCATTCAGGGGGATCTCCGTAACCTTTCTGCTCCCCAAAACCTGTCCAAGTTGCGTATCGGTCGTTTCGACCTGACCGGTGCCTTCCGTAACCACGATCGACTGATCTTGTTCCTTCACTCGCAGCGTGACATCGAGCACCAGTGCGCTATTGATATCAATCTCGAGAGCGGTCTTCCTATACGCCTTGAATCCGTCCGCTGTCACATCAATCTGATATTGCCCAACGGACAAAACGGGAAAAGCAAACACGCCATCCTGATCGGTCGTGCCAGTCAGTTTGACTCCGGTCTGCACATTCGTAACGACCACGGCTGCAGTAGGTATCGCAGCACCGCTCTCATCCTTCACCACGCCGGTAATCTTGCCGCCGACTTCCGCATGAATTGCCGCTGCGGCAAAAGCAATAAAAATCAGCCCTAGTAAGATCCTCTCTCGCACATTCCGCATGATTCTCTCCTTCGGATTTATTCTCGAATCGGCAAACACCACTGCTCGCGAACGCCATACTCGATCGCCCATCGAGGGCCGGCCTCGTCTTCGTTACTCAAATTCATCGTCAATTTTTTTTCGCCTCCTCTCATTCGTGTTCCGCAACAATCTCCCAGCTCACTCCGCTGACGCCGGGTTCCAAACTCAACCGGCTCACGATCTGTTCCAACAGTAGGTTCTGCCTCCCGGTGCTAGTTAGCGTCGCGCGCACCGCGACCTTGTCGGTGTGCTCCACGTCTTCGCTTTCTAGCGAGCGCAACAGTAGCGGTTGCCCTCCAAGCGCATGCAGCAAAAGTGCACGCATGTGGCCTTCCCGCTCAGCCTTCGCGACCATGCGAAACAAGTAGCTGATTTCCGCATCCTTCAAGATCAGGTCCCGGTTGATTGCTTTTCCGACGGGACGAAGGAGAATATTCGCCGCGATAATGCCGACGGTCCCGACAAGGCTGAATCGGGCTGCGCCCAGACCTGAGAGCGAACCAACGGCAGCCGTGCACCAGAGGGTCGCGGCGGTGTTGATGCCGCGAATGTTTACTCCATCTTTCAAGATCACGCCGCCACCGAGAAAGCCGATCCCGGACACCACGTAGGCGGCCACCCGCCCCTGGCTGCCATCACCGCCAATGAGTCCGCCCATCATCACGAACATGGCGGCACCAGCGGAGACAAGCGCATTGGTGCGAAGTCCGGCCATGCGCTGCCGCCACTGCCGTTCGGCCCCGATCAGGGCACCAAAAATAAGTGCAAGTCCGAACCGAATTGCGAATTGATGCCAAAGCATTGCTCCTCCTTCCTCGCCAATGGAGCGGGCACACCACTCCGTGGACGCGTATGCGCTTTTTCACCTTTTTTGTTTGGGTGAGACTCGGAAGCCCCACTCGCTCGACTTGTTAAGATCCGCGAGAGCGAGCGGGAGAAGGGCGGGAACCGCCTTGTCGTGCGCTAGCTGATCGTGGAATTCCGGGAGATCGATCTACCCGGAGGTTCGGATTCTTGGTTCAGAGTTTCCATATATACTTTGCTTTGTCTTAGGGCCTACCATACCAGCCGTAGGTTTAATACTATACCCCCACTAGGTAGTCAAGGAAAATGTCTCACACATCGAAAGAAAAACTGGACCTGGTGAACCGCACCAAGAAAGTCATTGGTCAGCTGGAATCAATCCTGCGCGCTCTTAATGACGACGAACAGTGCGCCGAAGTACTTCAACGATTGGCCGCCGCCAGGGGTGCCATCAACAGCCTTATGGCGGAGTTGATGGAAGACCACATCCGGAATCACATGCCCCGCAACTCCAGATCCTCGGAAGAAGCAACCGAAGACCTGATCGGTATCGTGCGGACGTACCTCAAGTAGCTCGGCTCGGGCGCGAAGGAATTTGTTTTAGAGTCCAAGTAACCGCTTCCGCCGTCGAAAGGGCTTATCGCTTGAGAAAGCGCGCTCTGGGTGCGCCGACCGGTCCCGGTGAAGACTCCCTACGCCCCCCTACAAGTTCAAATGCCCATATCGGCGCAGGCGTTCGTCCGACTTCAGCTTCGGCGGCGTGCCACCTCGCCACCATCTCCCCGCAATCTCCGTCCCACACTCGCAACACTTTCCGGCAACGATCCGATTCTCCACCACGTCATGCCACGACCTCCGAATCAACACCGCCCCACACGACGGGCACGATGTATTCGCCGTCTCCGTAAAAATATTCCCTTCGTATACGTAATGGAGTCCCACCTCGCGCGCAATCTCCCGCGCTCGATCCAACGTCGCCGCCGGTGTCCTCCCCCGATCCTTCAGCTTGAAATCCGGATGAAACGCCGTGAAATGCAGCGCCACATCCGCCCCCAACTCCCGCAAAATCCACTAGTCCAACCGTCGCGTCTCCGCCGGATCGTCATTCAACTCCGGAATCATCAGATTTGTAATCTCAAACCAGACATTCGTCTCCCTCTTCAACCACTGCAACGTCTCCAGCACCGGCTCCAAATGCGTCAGCGTAATCTTCCCGTAAAAATTCTCCGTGAGCGCTTTAAGGTCGATGTTCGCCGCATCCACGTGATCGTAAATGTCGTGAAACGCCTCGCGCGTGATGTACCCATTCGAAACCATCACCGTCTTCAGCCCCTGCTCGCGCGCCGCCTTGCAAATGTCGATCACGTACTCGCCCCAGATCGTCGGCTCGTTGTACGTGAACGCAATCGACTCGCACCCATATTGCCGCGCCAACATCGGCACATCCTCCGGCGCAACCGCCTGGGACCTCACCTGATCTGCACGCGACTTCGAAATGTCCCAGTTCTGACAGAAAAAGCACCCCATGTTGCATCC
>JAFAZL010000768.1 GCA_019239815.1 Acidobacteriota bacterium | reverse complement strand
AGTCGTCGCGAAGGACACGCCGAATTTTATTGCGAACCGGATTGGGACGTTTTCGATTCTGAATGCGCTGAAGCTGATGGGCAGCCTCGGCTTGACGGTGGAAGAAGTCGACGCGTGCACGGGACCGGTGATCGGTCAGCCGAAGTCAGCCACATTTAGAACGGCGGATATCGTCGGGCTCGATGTGCTGGTGCACGTGGTGAAAAACGTTTACGAAACCGTGCCGAACGACGAGTCGCGCGAAATGTTTCGCGTGCCGGCGCTGGTCGAAGAGATGGCTCGGCGCGGTTGGCTGGGCGATAAAACCGGGCAAGGCTTCTACAAGAAGGTTAAGGGCGCGGGCGAGAAGGAAATTCTGACGCTCGATGTGAACACGATGGAGTATCGCGCTCGGCAGAAAGCGCGATTCGCTTCGCTCGAGGCCGCTAAAGGAATCGAAGACACGACCGAACGCTTGCGCTCGCTGATCGGGCCGGTGCTCGAAGGACAGAAGGCTGACAAGGCGCAGCAGTTTTTGTGGGGATTGCTGTCGGAGAATTGTTTGTATGCGGCGCGGCGCCTGCCAGAGATTTCCGATCATATTGCCGATGTTGATCGCGCGATGCGCTGGGGATTCGCGTGGGAGCTTGGGCCGTTTGAATTGATGGACGCGATTGGCGTAAAGGTGTTCGCGGATGGCGTGAAGAAAGAGGGGCGATCGCTGCCGCCCGTGATTGAGAAGTTGTTGGCCAGCGGACGGACATCGTTCTACGAATCGAATCGCGGCGCGAAGTCAGTGCTTTCGTTGACCGCCTCCGCGCCGGAGGCCGTCGACGAGCCGGCTGGCGTTCTAATCCTGAAATCGCTGAAGGAGGCAGGGCGCGAGGTCGAACGAAATTCGGGAGCCAGCTTCATCGATCTCGGCGACGGCGTCGTCTGCTGCGAGTTTCATTCCAAGATGAATGCGATCGGTGCCGATCTGATCGCGATGATTCACAAAGGAATCAAGCGGCTCGACAGCGATTTCGACGCGATGGTCGTCGCGAACCAAGCAGTCAATTTTTCCGTCGGCGCGAATCTCATGCTCGTGCTGGTAGCCGCGCAGGAGCAGGAGTGGGACGAGCTGCACCTCGCGGTGAAGCAATTTCAGAATGTGAATCTCGCGATCAAATATGCGCCGAAGCCTGTCGTGATCGCGCCGCAAGGAATGGCGCTCGGCGGCGGCTGCGAAATCAGCCTGCACGGCGCGCGTATCCAAGCTGCTGCCGAAGCCTACATGGGCTTGGTCGAAGCCGGCGTTGGTCTGATTCCCGGCGGCGGTGGGTCAAAAGAAATGCTGATTCGTGCGAACGAGCATGCCGCCGGCGGCGACGATCTCGATTTGTTTCATGCATTGCGACCCATTTTCGAGACGATCGCCATGGCGAAGGTCGGTACCAGCGCTGAAGAGTGCCGCGACTTCGGATTCTTGCGCCGCGAAGATGGCGTATCGATGAACCGCGATCGCCTTGTCGCCGATGCCAAGGAAGCCGCTTTGGCGCTCGTGCGTTCCGGTTACAAGTCTCCCGCCGCGAGTTGGCAGGAAGGGGCGCAAACAACCCAGATCAAAGTTTTGGGCGAGCAATTCCTCGCCGCGGGGAAAATGGCGATCCATCTTCTCCTCCGCGGCGGTTACGCGACCGATCACGACGCCGTCGTCGCGAGAAAGCTGGCGAACATTCTCGCCGGAGGCGCTCTGAGCGCGCCGCAGTTCGTCAGCGAGCAGTACATCCTCGACCTTGAGCGCGAAGCCTTCGTTTCTCTGTGCGGTGAACGGAAAACGCAGGAACGCATCGCGCACACGCTCAAGACTGGCAAGCCGCTGCGAAACTAAGCCGCTTTTTCGACTTTTTGGCACACAGAAACGTATAAAAACGTATTGAATTGGCGAGACCGTCGGGATATCCTTGCGGCTCTGGCGGAGGCACGCCTGGTGACGCAACGACTCCTCGCTCCACGCGAAGCGGCAAATATTCTCGGCATCAGCTATCCCACGCTGAAGCAGTGGATCTATCGCCACAAACTCAAAACGGTTAAGACTCCCGGCGGCCATCATCGCGTTCCCGAGAGCGAAATTGACCGGCTCATTCCGAAAAGTCTTCAGCGCGGCGAAGTCGAAACGCGCCGTGGAAATTTCCGCAAAATCAGTGGACGCAATCAATTGATGGGTCGCGTGCTCGAAATCAAATATGACGGACTACTCGCCCAAGTCACGCTGGCCGTCGGCGAGCAGCACATCACCTCCATCATCACCGCCGACGCCGCGCGAGAATTACGGCTCGAGGTCGGCGAACGCGCCGCAGCGTTGATCAAATCTACTGAAGTCATGATTCTGCGGGTTTGAGGAAAAGTCCGATTGCGTTCTCACGACGAACCGCCGAAATGAAAATTTTCAAGCAAAATCGCCAATACCTCGCACTTCTT
>JAFAZL010000594.1 GCA_019239815.1 Acidobacteriota bacterium | reverse complement strand
GAGGGTAAAATTGTTACATGCCCCTGGCACGGCTGGCAGTTCGACGTCACGAACGGCAAGTCGGTGCAAAACCCTGCAGCGGGCGTAGCCTGTTACCCGACGGAGCTGCGTGCGGGCGAAGTTTTCGTCGATCTGGGCTAGCGATAGCATCTAACTGCAAACACAGCAATAGTTTAGTCGTGATCCGCGGCATCGTCCGCCGCATGGCTAGTCAAACCCTCTTTTTCCTCAGCAGATTCCCGCCTAACCCTCACATTTTGTTTCGCTTTTCTCAATGTCCTGTGTATAGTGCCGACTCGACTAAGTCTAATAATCGATGGCGCTTCCGACTCCGCAAAGACACTACTGGATCTTTAGCTCCGACCCGCACCACTACCACTGGGACACTCTTTTCGTGAAGGGCAAAGAGATGTGGCACGGCGCGATGGGCAAGCAGGATGCCGTCCGCGCCATCAAACAGGTGCGCAAGGGGGATCGCGTCCTCTGTTACCACTCCGCTCCCGAGCGCTCGCTCTACTCGATCGCCGAGGTCACACGCGATCCCTACGCGGATCCTTATGATTCCAAAGGGAAAAACTACGTCGCCGATCTGCGGGCCTTTGATCGGTTGCCGCGACAAGTCACTTTGGCGGAGATGCGAGCAAATACCGCCCTGAAGAAAATGAAACTCCTGAAAAACGTGCGCCTGCTGATTTCGCCGATCAGCGATACCGACTACCAAGAAATCCTGCGCATGGCCGGCATCGTGGCGACCCCGGGCATACCGCTGCCATAGACACAGTCCGACGCCATGTGGCGCGTTCGACTCGATCCAAGGTCGTGATCGGCTCGCTGCAGTTTCCCGCGGTTGAGCTTGGGGGGTGCAGCATGAGGGCATTCGGGATCGGTTTTGGACTCGCCGGGCTCTTCTTTCTTGCCGCCATGTCGCTCTTCGGACAAAACGCACCGCCAGACAACCTTCTTGCAAACATCCACGACGATAAGACGCAGGTGATCGACCTCACCTACGCGATCAACGACAAGCTTGTGCCTTGGCCGGGTGACAAGCGCTTCTTCGAAGCGAAAGACAACGCCACTGTTGCGAAGGACGGCATCTTTACACGCAGTTTCTGGATGCTCGAGCACTACGGAACGCATCTCGACGCGCCGATTCACTTTCCGCCGGGCACGATCCCAGTGGATAAAATTCCGGTGAAACAATTCTTCGGTCCGGCCATTGTCATCGACGTTCAGAACGAGAGCGCGAAGGACGCGGATTATTTGGTCGACGCGGCGCGCGTCGAGGCCTGGGAGAAACGCCACGGCAAAATTCCGCCCGGAGCGATCGTTCTGCTTCGCACCGGCTGGTCTTCGCGCTGGCCCGACGCGAAGCGCTACCGCAATCAAGACGCGCTCGGCAAAATGCATTTCCCGGGATTTTCGGCCGAGGCGGTGAAGGTTTTGCTCGATCGTAAGGTCAGCGGGCTCGGTTGCGACACATTAAGCGTCGACTACGGAGCGTCGTCGGATTATCCGGTGCACCACCTCGGACTCGGCGCGGGACTCTACAACCTGGAAAATCTAGCCGATCTGAGCAAACTCCCCGAGACCGGCGCATTCTTGGTCGTTGCCCCGATCAAACTCGAAGGCGGTTCGGGCGGCCCGGTTCGCGTATTCGCGTTGCTGTCGAATGCGACGACCAGCGCGAGCGGAGCCGGACATTAACCGACAGCGCGAAAGTGGGCTTTAGAGTCTAAAATACTCGCTCGGCAAGCTCGGCGATCGAGGTGGCGATTTGCTGAACTTTTTCGCCAAGCCATACGTCTCACGTTAGGTGCTCCTCGTAAGGACGGTCCATGAGAAAAGTGAAGTGGAATATTTTCGCGCCGATGATTTTGTGCGCCGCGTTGTTCTTGTGCGGCGGCGCGACAGTGTCGCCTGCGCAACAGCAACAGGAATTTCCGGTCGCAACGCGCACGCTGAAAAACGGCATGAAGGTGCTGGTGCAAACCGACCACAACATTCCAAACATCGCGCTCTATATTTTCTACCGCATCGGATCGCGCAATGAGCGCCCAGGAACGACTGGCATCTCGCACTTTTTCGAGCACATGATGTTCAACGGCGCCAAAAAATATGGTCCGGGCGAACTCGACAAAGTGATGGAAGCGAACGGCGGATCGAACAACGCCTACACGACGCGCGATGTCACCGTGTACCAGGATTGGTTTCCGCGCTCGGCACTACCGCTGATCTACGACATCGAGGCCGATCGCATTCGCGACTTGAGCTTCGATCCCGAAAAAATCAAATCCGAGCGCGAAGTCGTCGCATCGGAACGGCGCCTCAGTGTCGACAACGAAAACGCCGGCGTGCTCGACGAGCAGCTTTGGGCAACTTCCTTCATTGCGCATCCGTATCAGTGGCCTGTGGTCGGCTGGATGAGCGACATCGAACATTGGACGATGGCCGACCTGAAGCATCACTTCGAGATGGGCTACGCGCCCAACAACGCGACCATGGTCGTCGTCGGCGACGTTTCGCCCGAGGAAATCTTCAAGCTTTGCGAGCAATACATCGAGCCGATTCCGACGCACGACCCGCCACCGCC
>JAFAZL010000572.1 GCA_019239815.1 Acidobacteriota bacterium | reverse complement strand
CGACACCAAGTCGAACTACGACGCGGTGTTGCTCAATGATGCTGGTCAGGTCAGCGAAGTTCGCTTCGCCGGCCAAAAGAAAGTCTTCGTCTTCAGCGAATAGTCTCAACTCAATCTTGAATTCATCTGAGAAAGGGATGCGCTTCGGCGCATCCCTTTCTCTTTCTCGGCAAAGTTATCCGCTCATCGAAGGCCTATCCTGGATCGATACGTGATTCCGGGTGTCGCACCCTTTTAATTTTAAAAGGTGCGGATTCTTCGTTCTGTGATCGACCAACCGACCGCTGCCTCCCTCTGTTGCGCAGTGTGCTTGCTCTCGTTTATCGGATAAACATGCAGTCCCCATAGCTGTAGAAGCGATACTTCGCCTGAACCGCGTGCCGATACGCCGAGATCACGTTTTCTTTCCCTGCGAACGCAGACACGAGTGCCAGCAGCGTTGAGCGCGGAAGATGGAAGTTTGTCAGCAGCGCGTCGATCACGCGAAATTCAAATCCCGGAAAAATAAAGAGGCGCGCTTCAGCCCGCCCCGGCATCACAAACGAGTTTGCATTTGATTCGACTGCTTGAAGTGCGGCGGCTTCCAGCGCTCTGACTACAGTCGTTCCGATGGCCACAATCGGCCGCTCTTGCTCTCGCGCACGCTGAATACGCCCCGCCGTTTCATCCGAAATCTCGAACGACTCGGAGTGCATCGCGTGCTCTTCGACTTTTTCCGCGTGAATCGGCTGAAAGGTCCCAAGGCCGACGTCGAGTGTAAGCTCGCAGATTTCGATTCCGCGATTGCGAATGCGCTCAAAAATTTCAGGCGTGAAATGCAATCCGGCCGTTGGGGCCGCGATGGCTCCACGTTGTTTCGCGAAAACAGTCTGGTATCGCTCCCGGTCTGACGATTCATCTTCGCGCTCGATATACGGCGGCAGCGGAATGTGCCCCAGCTGATCGAGAAGTAGATCGACGGAATCGGCGGTGTGCGACGTGAAACGCAGCGTTCTCAGCCCGAGTTCGCCGCGCGTCAAAATCTCCGCTTCAAGCGCACCTTCTCCGAAACGAATCCGCTCGCCCACCGGCAGCTTGCGCCCAGGGCGGACCAAGGCTTCCCAGATGTCAGGTTCCACCTGCTTGGTCAGCATCACTTCAACGCTGCCGGTGAGGTGCTCCTTCCGAGTCGCCTTGGACGGAGGCTGAGAGTGCATGCCGGCTCGATGCCCGAACAGTCGCGCTGGGATCACCCGCGCGTTGTTCAGTACAAGCAGCTCATCCCCGCGCAGAAGCTCCGGTAATTCCCCAAAGGCGTGATCTTCAACGGTGCCGGCGTCGCGGCGAAGGGTCAGGAGGCGGGAAGAATCGCGCTCTGCGAGTGGGCGCTGCGCGATCAGCCCCGGGGGGAGGATATAGTCCAGTTCATCGAGATGCATCGGCGCGAACCAGTGTAGCAGGCCGCTAGCTGGAGCCAAGTTGACGTTCATACATCGAACAGGTTCGAGGGAATAAGACAACGCATTCCTCTAAGTACCTGAAAGGCCGGAATTTACAGAGTTGCCTGGCCGCTCACTGCATGCCTAACCCCCTTGGATTCACATCCTTGCGTCAAGCGGACTGCAACTCCCTCAGAATCATATCCTTAGAGAAAACCCCAGGGGTGGGGTACATTGCCGCGCACTTTTAAAAATTATACTTGACAATGATAGACTAAGATTATATTATCGGGGCGTAGTCAGTTATGACTGAGAGGAATAGAAACATGAAAACACTTACCGCTTTCCGTGGCCAAGCCACACTGCAAGACCAGATCAACCGTTTGTTCAATGACGCTTTTGAACGCACTAACGAGGAATCCAACCTGACGACTTGGGCTCCGGCGGTCGATATCCACGAAAACGAGCACGAACTCGTCGTCAAGGCCGATTTGCCAGGCGTCGAAGCCAAGGACTTAGACATCCGCGTCGAGAACAACATCTTGACGATTCGCGGCGAACGTCGATTCGAGAAGAAGGTGAACGAAGACAATTATCTGCGCGTCGAGCGTGCGTATGGCTCCTTCAGCCGCAGCTTCTCGCTCGCGAACACCGTGAATCCGGAGGGCATCAAGGCCGACTACCAGAACGGTGTATTGACCCTCAACTTGCCAAAGCGCGAGGAAGCGAAACCGAAGCAGATCAAGGTGACTGTCGGAACTCCCGCGGTCGCCGCGGCTGCTGCCGGCGCGAAGTAAACCTGCTGCCCTCAGCAGGGCAACGGAAAAGTGAGAGAGGGGTCGGCGAAAAATCGTCGGCCCCTTTTTTTACGGCAGCCTCATCGAAATAGAGCGCAAGATAGCGGTGTGAATCCCGGCGTTGGAACGCCGAGTGAGAGACTTAGGAACTTAAGGAACAGAGACATGCTTCGATTTGAAAAAATGACAGTCAAGGCGCA
>JAFAZL010000548.1 GCA_019239815.1 Acidobacteriota bacterium | reverse complement strand
TCCACGTGACCGAGTCGGGGATCGTGATTGTGGTGCGGCAGGAGTCGCTGATTGAGGAGCCGGAAACGCAGTGACGGCGGGAGTTGGAAAATAGAAATTGGAAATTGGGGCGTGTGCGCCCGACCGTACGAAATCGATCACAGCTGGAGATTTGCATGAATCGCTTGTCGAGGGTTGCTTCGATTGGTGTGTCGGTGTTTCTGGCGGTAAGTTCGTTGACAGCGCAGACACCTGCGCCGTTGTCGTCCAAACCGGCAGCGACCAAAATTGAATCGTGCTCGCAGACTGCGAAGACGCAGACGGGTTTGAGTGAGTGTGCCGGGAGGGAATTGCAGCAGGCGGAGGCGCGGCTTTCTGCGCTCCTGAAGCGACTGAACATCGACGCGAATAGTCCGGAAGAGAAGGCTTGGGAGGCGTATCGCGACGCGCAGTTGAAAGCGATCTATCCACCGGTGAGCGATGAACGCGCGGAATACGGCTCGGTTTATCCGATGTGTTGGGCGACGCTGAAGCAGAAATTGACGGAGAGTCGCATTCGCGATCTGAAGGCGCTGACGACTGCTGAAGGCGACGCGTGTCATGGGTATCGCGCGGGCAACGGGAAGTAATTTGAAATTTGTGGGAATTGAGCCGAGTTAAGCCGATCTCAACACGGAAGTTTTGCCGCCTCTCACGCTTAGATTTCTCCGCGTTGTGACTTCTCCTCTTTCTTCTGTAAAATCTTGAGTTCACAACTATTGAGGAGACCATACGAAATGTCGACGAAGATCACACGAGTTCATGCGCGGCAGGTTATCGATTCGCGCGGAAATCCTACGGTTGAAGCTGATGTTTACGTTGGCGGCGGAGTTCGCGGGCGCGCGGCGGTGCCGTCGGGCGCGTCTACGGGCGAGCACGAGGCGCTCGAGATGCGCGACGCCGACAAATCGAAATATGTCGGCAAGGGCGTGCTGAAAGCGGTCGCGAATGTGAATGGCGAGATTGCGAAGGCGGTGAGCGGGCTGGATGCGGGCGATCAGCGGGCGCTCGATAAGCATATGCTCGAGTTGGATGGGACGAAGACCAAGTCGCGGCTCGGCGCGAATGCGATTTTGGCGGTGTCGATGGCTGCGGCTCGCGCGGCAGCGAACGCGCAGAATCTGCCGCTGTACAAATATTTGTCGAAGTATTCGACGGACAGCTCGGCGAATTTGCTGCCGGTGCCGATGATGAATATTCTGAATGGCGGCGCGCACGCCGACAGCTCGGTCGATTTCCAGGAATTCATGGTGATGCCCGTCGGCGCGCCGAATTTTTCGGAAGCGCTGCGCTGGGGCGTCGAAATTTTTCACGCGTTGAAAGCCGCGCTGAAGAAGCACGGCTATTCGACGGCGGTCGGCGACGAAGGCGGTTTCGCGCCGAGTTGCAAGTCGAACGAAGAGGCGATCCAGATCGTGCTCGAAGCGATTTCGAACGCCGGCTACAAGCCCGGCGAGCAGGTAAGCATCGCGCTCGATCCGGCGTCGAGCGAGTTTTATGACAAGGCGAGCGGGAAGTACGTCTTCAAGAAATCGGATAAGTCGGCGCACTCATCGGATGAGATGGCAGCGTATTGGACTTCATGGGTGGAAAAATATCCGATCGTGTCGATTGAAGACGGCATGGCGGAAGACGATTGGGCCGGATGGAAGACGTTGACGAACAACGTTGGGTCCAAGACGTCGAAGAAGAAGATTCAACTCGTCGGTGACGATCTGTTTGTGACGAACACCGAACGCTTGTCTCGCGGGATCAACGAAGGGATCGCGAACGCGATTCTGATCAAGCTGAATCAGATCGGCACGGTGACCGAGACGATCGGTGCGATCGAACTTGGCCGCAAGGCGGGATTCAACTCGATCATCTCGCACCGCAGCGGTGAAACCGAAGACACGTTCATCGCCGATCTCGCCGTCGCAACTGCGGCAGGGCAGATCAAAACGGGATCGGCTTCGCGGACGGATCGCATTGCGAAGTACAACCAATTGCTGCGGATCGAGGAGGAACTCGGGGCGGCGGCGCGGTTTCCGGGCAAGTCGATCTTCGGGAAGTAGAGCGAATCTCGCGGGGTGTACAGGGGTGCGGCATGTTGCCGCGCCCTTTTTTGTTAGCGCGGCTCTACTGGACCTCGTGTTCCTATCGAGAGTAATATCCGGCTCCCCGGGAGATTCAAATGACCAGCCAATATCGCCATGTTGTGACCGGTGTCGCGCTGCCGCTGATCATCGCGGCGCTAGGTTTTTTCGACTTGCACCTGCGGCCGGAGTTTGCGCGCGTGCACAGAGTCGATGTCTTTCAGCTTGTCGTGTGCGGTATGTGTTTGGGCATTGCATTGACTGGATTCATCGAATTTTTGCGCGCATCGCGCTCCAACAGTTAGCTGCCGCCACAGCCGGGAAGTTCAGATTCACGAATGGAAACAACCGCCACTGCCATGTCACCCGCGCCGAACGCGAATTGTCCCGACTCGCATCTTGCATTGCGTGTGGCGACTGATGCGGATGTTTCCGCCATCACAGAGGTAATCAATGCGGCGTTCATCGTCGAGAGGCCGATCTTCGACAACGATCGCATCGACGACATTGGTGTTCGCGACTATCTGACGAAGGGGAAATTCCTTCTGCACGAGGAGTCAGGCAGACTGACGGCGTGTGTCTATCTCGAACCGAGCCAAGACGGCCGCTGCTACCTCGGCTTGCTTTCAATAGCGCCGGAAAGGCAGGGCGTGGGCCTCGGTCAGCGCATCATCGCGCAGGCGGAGTCCTTTTGCCGCGACGCTGGCTGCCACACGATATGGCTTCGCACGCTCAGCGCTCGCACCCCGCCGCTGCGTGCTTATTACGAGCGAATCGGCTATCAATTGCTCGAAATTGCGCCGTTGCCGCCTGTCTTCCACCCAAAGATTCCGTGTGAATTTGTAGTGATGGAGAAGCACCTCAAGTAGCTTCACGACTCAAAATCCGGTTCAAAACGTAATTACCCACCACGGCACTTGCTGGTCAATTCTATCCGGTGAGTTGACGGTTTCCATGCCATCCTAAGCCCATCGAAGCAGTTTTTCCGGAACTCAACGAAAAACGGAGTGTCGCGATGAGCGCTCCAGTCCCGCCACAATTGCCTCCGACGCCTGCCTTGCCCGCCAACTGGCAACCTGCTTATCCCGGCGAACCGACGAAGGACGAATGCACGATGGCGATGCTCGCGCACTTGCTGCAGGTTTTCAGCGGATTTATCGGGCCCCTGGTGATTTTTATCGTCAAACAGGATTCGAAGTTCGTGAAATATCACGCGTTGCAGTCTTTGATCTGGCAGGCCGCCTACCTGATTCTTGGTTTCGGGGCCATGGCCGTCTTCTTTTTCACGATGTTCGCCTCGATTGCACACACGCCTCACGGAGTTCCGCACCAGCCGGGCGAACCACCTCCCGCGTTTGTGTTTTTCTTTCCCCTGATCTGGCTGTTCTGGGGCGGCGGCTGGGTCGTGAATTTGATTCTTGGCATCGTCTACGGCATTAAAGCAAACCGCGGCGAATGGGCTGGCTATCCGATTCTCGGGAAAATGCTGCTGCGCGAATACAACCCGGCCGCTGTGTCGCATCCATCCGCGCCGCAAATCTGATTTCTAGATCGTGCAGAGCGGTATGCCGATCGTCTTCTTTTCCGTCGCATGGATCAGCGATGGATTTTGTTGAACTAAAATTCCAAATTGCCTCCGCTTTCGTGCAGAATACCCGCTCTCAACCCATCGGAGGCTTTGATGCACAGTCGAGTTGTCGCTGCGTTCGCTCTTTCCGCGTCCCTTGCGTGCGCTCCATTCACCGCGTCGCTACATGCGGACGAACAACCACTCCTTGGTTATTCCTCCGATTCGTCGCGCACCGAACGGCAATGGGAAGAAAAGATGCGCGCCATCCCCAGCACCGACAATCTGCGCGCCTACATGCAGCACCTCACCGAGCATCCGCACAACGTCGGCACCGCGCGCGACAAGGAATACGCCGAATGGATCGCCGCAAAATTCAAATCGTTCGGCCTCGACACGCACATCGAAGAATTCGACGTGCTCTACCCGACTCCGAAGGAACGTGTTGTCGAGCTTGTCGAAGGCGGCCCAAAATTTGTTGCCAAGCTGCAAGAGCCTCCCGTCCCGCAAGATCCGACTTCCAATCAGCAGAACGAGCAACTCCCCACGTTCAACGCCTACACGATCGACGGCGACTTCACCGCCCCGCTCGTCTACGTCAACTACGGCATCCCGGAAGACTACGAGCAGCTCGAACGCATGGGCGTCAGCGTGAAGGGCAAAATCGTCATCGCGCGCTATTACCACTCCTGGCGCGGCATCAAGCCCAAAGTCGCCGCCGAACACGGCGCGGTCGGCTGCTTGATTTACTCCGATCCGCACGAAGACGGATTCACGCAGGGCGAAACATTTCCGCAAGGCGCGTGGCGCCCGAAGGATGGCGTGCAGCGCGGCAGCGTCGCCGACATGCCGTTCTACCCAGGCGATCCGCTCACTCCCGGCGTCGGCGCCACCAAAGACGTGAAGCGACTGAAGGTCGAAGAATCGGCGACCATCACGAAAATTCCCGTGCTACCGATTTCTTACGGCGACGCGCAGCCACTCCTCTCCGCTCTAACCGGCCGCGTCGCGCCGTCCGAATGGCGCGGCGGACTCGGCCAGACGTATCGCATTGGTCCCGGCCCTGCGAAAGTTCACCTCAAAGTGAAATCGAATTGGGACATCAAGCCGGTCTACGACGTGATCGCGAAAATTCCTGGCTCAACCGCTCCCGACGAATGGGTCATGCGCGGCAATCACCACGATGCGTGGGTGAACGGCGCCGAAGATCCGATCTCCGGCCTCGACGCCGTCATCGAAGAAGCGCGCGCGATGAGCGAATTACTCAAACAGGGATGGAAGCCCAAGCGCACCATCATTTTCGCCGCGTGGGACGGCGAAGAGCCTGGC
>JAFAZL010000936.1 GCA_019239815.1 Acidobacteriota bacterium | reverse complement strand
CCAGCCACTCGAGCTGGTCGTGCCCAAGCGTCCCGAGTCCGCCTGCTTTCAAGTTCATCACATTGACCAGGCCGATGAAGTGAACGCCTTTCTGATCAAAGCTGTACCAACCGGACCCTTTCGAGTTCTTGCCGTAACGCTCCAGAAATTGCTTGCCGTCGTCCTCCAATACGTCGTGCTCGCCGGGAACGAAGAAGGTGTTTTTTCCCGTGCTTTTCAGAATTTGATCCACGGCATCGAATTCATCTGGCCGCGAAAGATGACTCACATCTCCTGTGTGCAACAGGAATTCCGGAGCCACGGATGAAGCATTGATCTTGTCCACTGCGGCCTGCAGCGTCGCAGCCACGTCCGGATTCGCCGGCTTGTTGAAACCCATGTGGCTGTCGCTGATCTGCACAAAGCTGAGTTCGCCCGTAGCGGCAGGCGACTTCGGATCGGGCAGCCGGTTCAGCGCAAACGATTTCAAGACACCACCCTGCATCACGCAAAGCGTCCCCGTCCCCGCCCAGGCCATGCACTTCAGGAAGCCGCGACGGTTGATCCCATCGTGATTGTGGTCATACAGAAGTTCGTCTTTCTTGGAGCTGTTGTTTGACTCGCTCATTTCATTCTCCTTGCCACGTCAGCTGTCGCTCGCTTCCCTATGGCGAACACTGCGAAAAGTTGGTAAAACTACGGGGCGGCGCAGTCGTGATTTGTCCAGGGTTTCCGCGCCGCCCCGCTGACGTGTTGCACCTTGCTCAACCAGGGTGCCTGGGCTTTTATTCCGCCCGGCCGCTCATTTTTTATTTCGTGATTCGTCTTAAATATCGGGAATAAAATTACACCTTGGGTGGTCTATAGCGATGAGTCCGGGTGTCGAAGGAAACGAATTGGACGTGTTGGATTTACAGGAGCGAGCTCGCTTCGAGCAGCTCGTTCTGCCCCATGCGGACGCGGCGTTTAACCTGGCCCGCTGGGTGCTACGCGGGCGTAACGACGCGGAAGACGTAGCGCAGGAGGCGTTGCTGCGCGCGTACCGCTTCTTCCGCGGATTTAACGGCGCCGATGCCCGTGCCTGGCTCCTGCAGATCGTCCGCAACGCGTGCTATAGCTGGCTGGAGAAAAATCGTCCGATGGACCTCTCGACCGAATTCGACGAACAGAACTTTCCGCAGTCGAGTGCCACGCCCGAATCTCTTGCGATCGCCACCGACGACAAGCAGCGACTGACGCAAGCCCTGGAGGCCCTGCCTCCGCGTTTTCGTGAAGTGCTCGTTTTGCGCGAACTCGAAGGATGCTCCTACAAGGAAATCGCATCGATCACATCGATGCCAATCGGCAGCGTGATGTCCGCGCTTTCCCGAGCGCGGCAGCGGCTGCAACAAGCGCTGACCCAAGCAGCCGGCGCAGCAAAGAATCTGGAGGCACAACGTGAGCTGTGAAATGACACACTCCGTCCTCCACGGCTATCTGGACGGTGAACTCGACGCCGCGCGCGCCGCCGATTTCGAGCGGCATCTGCTTTCGTGCCCTCAATGCGTTGCCGAGCTTGAAGCGCAAGAAAACTTGCGCTCCAGGATTCAGCAGGCTGGACTGAGGGAGCGCGCTCCGGAAAAGATCCGGCGCAATCTGCAAACGGCGCTCAGCGGTGCGCCGGCAGAAACGAAGACGGTCACGCCGATTCGTTCACAACCGTCGATTCGCCCGACATGGTGGCTGACGGTCGCCGCCGCCGCGGTTTTCGCGATTGTCCTTGGCTCGCGTTTCCTTCCAAATCTGTCTCAGGGCCGCGGTGGAAATGAGATGGCCGCAGCTATCGTGGATGCGCACCTGCGTTCGCTCCAGCCGGGGCATCTTGAGGACGTCGTTTCCACCGACCAGCACACCGTGAAGCCGTGGTTCGATGGTCGCATCGACTTCGCTCCGCCGGTTCACGATTTCGTGTCAGACGGGTTTCCGCTACAGGGCGGGCGACTCGATGTAGTGCGAGGTAAAACAGTAGCGGTGCTCGTGTACGGCCGTCGGAAGCACATCATCAATGTGTTTATCTGGCCGACGAGCGAGCCGGATTTGTCGCCGCAGCAAGGATCGCAGCTCGGCTACAACTGGATCGATTGGCGAAAGGGCGGGATGGAATTCTCAGCAATTTCCGATGCGGGCGCTTCGGATCTTGCCGAGCTGCAAAAATTGATCGCGCAATAGCGCAGTGAAAAATTAAAATTAGAAAACAGAAATTGGTGCAACAGCGTGACAGAATACTTCCGCCGCACCCATGCAATTGCTAGTTCTGTTCGTAGGTGTGCGTCGCAGTGAAGATCTTCGGCTCGTCGTTCTTCTCGTAGATCGCGTGCAGAGTCACGGTCCTCGTTTTTCCCGGATGCACTGCGACGTTTTCCCACGTGCTGGCAAAGCCGTTGCTGGTCGCGCGGACGGCGTAGACGTCGCCCCGTAGCTTCGAAATCGTGAAGTGGCCATGCGCGTCGGCGTGCGCCATGTGAGGCGCGGAGCCGCCGGCGTTTTGATATGTGATCACCGCGTTTGGAACCGGCTTTTTGTCCGGCCCGAGAACCACGCCGGTGACGACGCCCGATCCGCTTTGCGGTGCGGCCGCGGCGTTAGAAACGCAGACTAAGCCACCCAACAACAGCAGCGTCGCGGCGACAATCCTGATGTTTTTCATCGAAGTCTCTTTTCCATATGAACGTCGACCCCTCGTAGATCGGCGGCGTTCCGTCAGCTAGCTTGCATAAGTCTGTGCCGGCTCTACAGCTTCAGTGTAAGTTGAGAATGCAGAAAGCCCGAGCGCGGCGCAGGCCAGTCGTTTCTCGACGTCAACCTGACCTATCGGTCAGGGCTCGATCTTGAGAGCCTCGCGGCGCCGAAGCATCGGCCCAGATCACTTCTCGTCGAGAATCTCGCGCACCAGACGTGCCAACGTCGTTGGGCTGTAGGGCTTCTGCAGGTATCG
>JAFAZL010000923.1 GCA_019239815.1 Acidobacteriota bacterium | reverse complement strand
CCAGATTCAGCGAATCGATTCATTGCGTGCTTTGCGCGGGGCTAGTGCCCCTATAATGCGGCATGCGATCCAGCCCTTCATTTCGCAAACCTGCACTGATCCCCGTTTTCTTGCTGGTGATGCTGTTAGCTTGCTTGCGTTCTGCCGCGGATCAGGAAGCATCCAGTTGGCAGAAGGACTTACTCGCCTGGCGTGCGGAACATGCCGCCGATCTGCAAAAGCCTAACGGATGGTTAGCGCTTGCTGGATTGGTCTGGCTGGAGCCCGGCGACAACTCGATGGGGTCGGGGGTCGATAACAAGGTGCGCCTTCCAGCGAGCGGCCCCGCTCACGTGGGCGTGCTGCACCTCGAAGGAACGACGGTTTCGTTGCGCGCTCCGGCCGATGGATTCCCAGAGGGATTACTCGTCGATGGAAAGCCGGCGCGGGAGCAGGACTTGCACACAAGTTCGGACAACGATAAAGGAAATCCGAGAATGACGATGGGTTCGCTGAACTTTTATGCGGTTAAGCGTGGCGAGCGGTTCGCGGTGCGCATCAAGGACGCGAAGGCGCCGACGCTGGTCGGCTTCCATGGATTGAAGTGGTATCCGCCGAATGAGCACTATCGGGTCACGGCGAAGTGGATTCCGTATACTCCAGCGAAGACGATCAAGTTGGCGACAATGATCGGCACTGCTTACGATGCGCCGGTTCCCGGTGGAGCGGAGTTTCAACTTTATGGGAAGACGTATCGGCTGGAACCGGTGACGGAAGAGAATCCGCCGGTGAAGTTGTTTTTTATTTTGAAGGATGCGACGAGTGCGACGAAAACGTACGGTGCCTGCCGCTTCCTCTACACGCCGCTGCCTCCGAATGGGCTCGACAAGCCGGGGGAGCTTGTTCTCGATTTCAACCACCTCGAGAATCCGCCGTGTGCCTATACGCCTTTTGCAACTTGCCCGTTGCCGCCTGTTGGCAATCGGCTGAAGATTCCCCTGGGGGTTGGCGAATTGCGTTACCACGAGTGATTCGAATGCGCTGCCCGCGATTGCGCGCTTTTGGAAATGCGTTTTCTCATGCTTGGCGTGGAGCGCGTCCTGTACCACAATAAATGACAGACGCGTCGCCGCCGTCCGCGACGCCATCAAACTCCAGTGAGCGTATCCGACCCCTACGCCGCGAACACCGGCGGTCCGCCAAATCCTGCCCGTGAAAAGCTGGTGGCATTGAGACTGGCACTGCTACGTTTGCACAAAGAACTGTTGGATATGGAGCGGCGCGAGTATGAGCGCCTGCATGGCAAGGTCAATACGGGCGAGTTATTCCGGTTGGTAGTCGATCATGAGCAATTCTCTTGGCTGCATAACATTTCCGAATTCGTGGTGCGAATCGATGAAAGCCTGGCAGGCGACAATCCAGTTACGGCGGAGGACACTCACAACGCGATCATTTTGGCGCGGAAGATGTTCGCGCCGTCGGAGTCGGGAGACGCGTTTCAGAAGCGATATTTCGATGCGATTCAGCGGGACCCGGCGGTTGTGATTGAACATGCGGAGCTCGCAAAGATTTTCGCCAACGAGCCGGGCGAGCGGCCGGCGAGCTAGATCCGGACAGTCCCTCAAGGCGTGCCTACTTTCCCGCAGGGACTTTGAAGTTTCTCATTTTCGAATTCGGGATGCGGAAAACGCTCCCAATCTCTATAATCCAAGGCGCTGGAGGCCCGTTCGCTCGATGCGTGGACGTCGTCATCCGTGCCCTGTTCTTTTGAGGTTCGGCTTAGGTTTCGTGCTCGCACTGCTGCCTGTTTGCCGGGCGGTGCCCGCTGGGGCGTCCTCTCTCGGCTCTTCCTCTCGTTCTCAATCGCCATCGACAGAATCGTCGCGTCCGCTTTCACCGAAGACACGGCGAGAAGTGTTCGAACGCGTGTGGAAGGACATCGCCGAGCACTACTACGATCGCACTTTTAACGGCGTGGACTGGAATGAGGTGCACGCGCGGTACAAGCCGCTTGTCGAGGCAGCGAAGGATAATCGGGAATTCTATGCGTTGATGGGCCGGATGACGGGCGAGCTTCACGATGCGCATACGCGATTCAATTCGCCGGAGCAGTGGCGAAATATCAGGAAGCAACAGGGCGTGGGGTCGGGACTTGGTCTTGACGAAATCGACGGCAGGATTGTGGTGACGTCGATCCGTCCTGATTCGAACGCGGCGCATGTGGGGATCGAGCCGGGGATGATCCTGCGTTATGTTGACGGCAGACCTGTTGAGGAGCGGATTGCCGAGATTGAGAGCACGAAGTCGGAGTCGTCAACGACTCGGGCGACGCGAATGTTTACGTATAGCCGGCTGCTGGCTGGGCCGCCAGACTCCGAGATCAAGTTGGGGCTCGAACGAGCGGATGGGTCGAGCTTTGAGACGGAGGTCAGACGACAGGTGTATTCGTCGGCGCCGAATTTGGCGACGGATACGACGCCGTCCGGTAATGCGTACATTCGATTTGATGGGTTTCAGCCATCGATCACGAAAGAGTTTCGGCAGGCGCTCGAGCGGTTTCGAAATTCGCCGGGGCTGATTGTGGATTTGCGGAGGAACGGCGGCGGGGACCTGGGCGTTCTCGTGCCGATTGCTGGATATTTCTTCGACAAGAAGACGCTGTTCGCTAAGGATGAGACGCGGTCGGGGAAGCCGCTTTCTGAATTTGCTGGGGTTCTGCGGTTGCCGCTGGATTTGTATGTCGGTCGCAGCGGGGATCAGATTTATTCGGGGCCCGTGGTGATTTTGATTGATTCGCGCTCGGCGAGTTCGTCGGAAGTCTTTGCTGCGGGGATGCAAGACTCGCAGCGGGCGCGGATTGTGGGAAGCCAGAGCTGCGGCTGCGTTTTGGGAATTGCCAAGCCGCGTGTCATGAAGGGTGGCGGCGTGCTCGAGATGAGCGAGGTGCTTTGGTTTTCGCCGAAGGGGCGGCGGCTCGAAGGCACAGGAATTCTGCCGGACCAGACAGTGGTTCCCACGCTGAAGAGTATTCAGGCGAAAGAAGATCCAGCGCTCCAGGCGGCCGACCGGGCATTGGTGCAAATGATAGCGAGCGCGCGGCGGACGCTGAAACCAACTCTGAAGTCGTCTACAATCACTGACTAATCGCCAGGCATGAGCCTCTCGAACATCTTCAAACGAGTTGTCATCGGGATCGTGATTGCGGGCATTACAGCGTTTATCGTTGATTACGCGGTGCTGCGCGCGAAGCTGATGTTTCCCAAGCTGGGCGCGGCTACTGGGACCGTGCAAATGACCCGGCTCTATGCGATTGCGCAGAAGAATGGGCGCACGGAGTACGAACTCGATGCGAACCAGCCGGAAGTGACGATGCCGTGCGTGCACTCGCTGTTTCCGCATATTGGGAATAGTCCGTGCTGGTATCTGCAGCAGAACGCGACCAAGCCGATTCCCGTTGTGATTCTTCCCTCTCTTCCCCACTAGAATACAGGCTAGCAACCTCGCCGGCGCGACGTTCTGGAGGTTATGCGGTTAACCTGCTAAGATTCGCGACATAAATCCGGCGGCGCAAATTTCTATCGCCTGGTTAATCCACCTCGGATGTATGAAGCATCGCGCCCCGCGAGAAGGAGCCACATGGATCGACGCGACTTCCTCCGAACAACCGGCACGGTCATTGCCGGCGCAACATTTGCACCGGGGGTTCCCGGCGCAGTCGCTTCGAATGCGCCGGCGCCGGATTCAGACGGCCGAATTGTCCTGCCCATCAATCGCAACTGGCGTTACAGCAAGAAATTTGCGCAGGACGCACACGGCAAAGATTTCGACGACTCGTCATTCGATCGCGTCGTCATCCCTCACACAAATGTTCGACTTCCCTGGCACAGTTTCGACGACAAGGACTATGAATTCGTCTCGATTTATCGACGACGGTTCAAGTTGCCTCCTGAGGCCAAGGGGAAGCGCGTATTCGTCGATTTTGAAGGTGTGATGACGGCGTCGACGGTCTGGATCAACGGCGAGAAGCTCGGCGAGTACAAGGGCGGGTATACGCCGTTTTCATTCGATCTGACGCGGCACATCGACTTCGATGGCGAGAATGTACTGGCCGTAGATGTGGATTCCACCGAACGCGCGGACATTCCACCGTTCGGCTACCAGATCGACTACCTCACGTTCGGCGGAATTTATCGCGAAGTGGCTTTGCGCATCGTCCCGGCTACGTTCATCGAAAATATCTTCGCGAAGCCGAAGGATGTAATGAGCGGGAAGCCGACGCTCGATGTCGATAGCCACATCCAGTATCTCGAAGCTTCGGGTGGACCGTTAACAATCGAAGTCGAATTGCGCGACGGCGATCACACTCTGGCGAAAGGATCGCAAAAGCTGCCCGCGACACAGCCCGCAGCCGAACCGACGGTGCACACGGTTCACCTCGATAATCTTGGCGCGATCAAGCTATGGGATCTTCAAAGTCACAATCTCTACACGGTTCATGTCCGGCTGCTGAAAGGCACACAGCTTCTCGATAGCGACCAGCGCCGGATCGGTTTCCGTCACGCCGAATTTACGGATCACGGGTTTGAACTGAACGGTAAGGTGATCAAGCTGCGCGGTCTCGACCGCCATCAGACATTTCCATTCGTCGGCCAGGCGATGCCGGGAAGGTGCCAGCGCAGCGACGCCAATATCCTGCGCAACGTGATGCATTGCAATATCGTGCGCACGTCGCACTACCCGCAATCGCGTCATTTTCTCGATGCATGCGACGAGATGGGACTCCTCGTCCTCGAAGAGATTCCAGGCTGGCAGCACATCGGCGATCTGGCGTGGCAAGACATTTCGGTCGATAACGTCTCGAGGATGATTCGGCGCGACTGGAATCACCCGAGCATTATCCTGTGGGGCGTGCGCATTAACGAATCGAAGGACAATCACGACTTTTACGTGCGCACGAACGCAATGGCACACAAGCTTGACCCAACGCGACAAACGGGCGGCATTCGCTACTTCCAATCGTCGGAATTTCTCGAAGATGTGTTCACGATG
>JAFAZL010000231.1 GCA_019239815.1 Acidobacteriota bacterium | reverse complement strand
GGCCTGACCGACGCGGAAATCGACGAAATCGCCCAGCGCGGCATCTACTGGGTGCCGACCATCACGGTCGGCGCCTACGTCGCGCCCGGCCGCGGCGGCAACTGGACAAAAATGGTCGATCTCGAAAAAACTGCCTTCCAAAAAGCTCTGAAGAAAAACGTGAAAATCGCGCTCGGCACCGATGCCGGTGGCTTCGACTGGAAAGAAGTAAATCAAGCAAAGGAATTCGAGTATTACGTCGATTACGGCATGACGCCGATGCAAGCGCTTCGCACTGGCACAACCGTAGCTGCCGAACTCCTCGGCTGGAGCGACAAGGTCGGCACCGTCGAGGCGGGGAAGTGGGCTGACCTCGTGGCCGTGAGCGGCGATCCGCTCAAAGACATCACAGAGGTCGAGCGCGTCAAATTTGTGATGAAAGCCGGCGTCGTTTACAAAAACGACTTGCGCTGAAATCGGGGGACGTTCTTTCGAGCTGTCGAGCGGCGCCGGCCATCAGCGCGTTAGCTTCTGCCGAAGCGAAAACGCCGAAAAACGGCGCAACGCTTCGATCGGGGTTCAGCTCGGCGTAGGACCAATCCGGATCGTCCCGCCACCGCCGCCGCTGCCACCGGCAGCCTTGGAAGTATTCGCGGACGCTGTCGCCCCACTACCCGCTGCGATCGACCCACCGCCGTTCTTCTTCCCGGTGTTCGCTGCATCGGCCCCGCCGGTAGCCACAGGCCCGGCCTCAAGCACTTCATATCTGCATTCGCCGGTCTCCGGCGCTATGACCGTGACCGAACTGCGAACCGGGAGGAACAGGTCTACGTCGGCGTGCTCCCCATGCTCGCGCGTGAACAAACGAACTCGCCAATTCACGTCATCTTTGTTCACGAATTGCACCGTACCATTGGGCTTGATGTAGACATCTGCCGGACTCGGCTGACCTCCGTTAATCGTTATGATCGCATCCGGGACAGATAGGACTCTGCTCTTCGCCTTTGTTGCGCTGGTGCCGGGCATATTATTTCTCCTTTCGCTTTCTCACTTCTTCCCGCTGGTGCGGAAATTCGGGTCAGCCAGCAGGCCCTTGAGCCCCGGCTGAGTTTCGAGACCATTTAAACCGTAGTCGGTTGCCACGCTCTCGCGCGCATAAGTGATTGCTTGTTTCCGGTCACCCAATGTCTCAAACGTTTCGGCCACGTTCCCAAGTACCGCTCCGTTCTTGGGCTCGAGCGCGAGCGCAGTGTGTACTTGAGACAGAGCTTTGTCGCGAAGATTTTCCTGCGCGTAATAGAGGCCCAACTCGGAATGCGCGTGCGCGTCCTGGGGCCTCACCGCAAGCAGTTGCTCGATGGCGGTTTGCGCCTTGCCGCGCGCTACTCCCGCGTTTACTTGGTCATTGAGCCATTGATACGAAATCATCAAGTTGGCCCAGACGCGCCAGTCTTTGTCGTTCAGAGTCGCCGCCTGTCGAAATTGTTGTATCGCGTCGTTGTAGCGCTTTTGCGTAAAGAAAAGATACCCAAGGTTTGAGTAGGCTTCGTAATTCGGCGCGAGCGCGATCGACTTGCGGAAAGCCGCTTCCGCGGACTCCAGAGACTTGGGGTCGCCCATATCCATGTAAACGACGCCCAGATTGCTATACGCGGTCGGATTGTCCGGCGTCAGTTCGAGCACGCGTTTCAGTTGATCGATGGAATCCTGATACCGCCCCTCGAGATCGTAGAAGATTGCCAGTGCGAGATAGCCGCTCCAATAGTCGGGACGCAGCGCAATCGCTTGCTTGTAGTTCGCCTCGGCTTCTTGCGGATGCTTCATCTGCGCGTAAATCGCGGCCATGTTCATGATGGCCTCGGCGTCGTTGGGATTGATCTGAATCGCTTTCTTGTATTCCGCAAGCGCGATGTCGCTTTTTCCCGACGTGGCGTTGAGCTGTCCGAGGATCACGTGAACCGCGGGCAGCTTTTCGTCGAGGCTCACGGCCTTTTCGCAGCTCTCTGTCGCTCGCGTGATGGAACCTGGATCGTTTTCGGTCTGGAACTTCATTCGATACGCGTCGCAAAGCGTCGCGAAACCCAGCGCAAATCGCGGATCGGCTTTGACCGATGAATCGAGTGCTGCGATCGCGCGATCGACATTTCCCGGCTTGTCGTATCGCTGGAGGAAT
>JAFAZL010000921.1 GCA_019239815.1 Acidobacteriota bacterium | reverse complement strand
ATCATTTTTTCGTGGAGTTCGTCGGCCATGTGCTTCATGAGGTCTTCGACGCTTGGCGCAGTCTTCGCATAGGCGGCAAATTCTTCCAAAAGGTTGGATTGCGTGGAGTTCATGGCGTGCTACTCCGTCCGGCGCGAAACACTCGGGCCCGCTCTAACTATCGGGCAGGTACTCTGAAATCATAGTCCGCGGCGGAATCCTGTGCGACGAAAAGCGAAATGTGGGTTCGAAAATCGAACTGGAGTTGTAGCAGACAAAACAAGAGCGGGCATGAACTTGGCATGCCCGCTCTTGGTCAGAGCCACGATCGGTTCGAAGGGACCGGTTATGCGTGCGCTCCGCGCGCTTTGCCGCGGCGCTGAGGTTCTTCGGCTTCCGTTTCTTCTCCTTCGTCCGATTCGCTCTTCGCCTCGACGTTGATCTGACGAGACAATTCGGTCAGTTTCTGATCGGTTTCCTTCTCCTCTTGCAGCGTTTTCTCAAGGAGAGCTTGAGCTTCATTATCACCGAGCAGTTCTGCCCAAGCCGCTACGCAGCCGTAGGCAGCGATCTCGTAGTGTTCGACTCGCTGGGCTGCCGCGATCAGTGCGGCATCCATGACTTCGCCTTCAAAGTCTTCGTCCATGGTCTCTTCGCCTTCTTTCACGAGACCGGCCATCGCGTTGCACTTCTTTCCTGTCGGTTTTTCGTCAAGGCCGTTGAAGATTTCTTCAAGGCGCTCGACGTGCCCGCGGGTCTGTTCGAGGTGAGTTTCGAAACCTTCCCGCAGTTCGTCGGACGTGGCGGCCTTCGCCAATTTTGGCAGAGCCTTCACTAAGCGATTCTCGGCGTCGTAGATGTCCCTTAGTTCGTCGATGTAAAGATCCTTCAGTGCATTGTGTTTCATGGGATTCCCTCTCTGGAAACTCAAAGTTGTCGGTCGCGGCCGGGCTGTGGCCAAAGTAAGAGTGGCGGCCAAGCTGCGTCCATACGTGGTTCTGTCTACGTGGAGTGATGTGAGAGCGTATGCGCTCAGTGGCCGACACGAATCGTTGCATTTCGCCAGTTCTGCCTACCTGATGTAGTCAAGTTTCTTAAGGGATTCTCCCGATTGCCGCTGACAATTCCATCCGGCGAAATGGAATGACCCGGCAAGGTGCGGAAGCCACCTCAATTTCACGTTTTAAGAAGACTGTCATGGCTGAACAACGTTTGCAGGGATTACGCGTCGCAATTCTGGCGACGAACGGTTTCGAAGAGTCCGAGCTTTCAGAACCGAAAAAGGCTTTGGAAGAAGCGGGAGCACGAGTGCAAATCGCGGCGCCAAAAACCGGCTCGATTTACGGGATGAAGCACCACGACAAAGCGGGCGAAGTGAAAGTCGATCTGCCTCTATCTTCCGCCAAAACGGATGACTTCGATGCGGTGATGCTACCCGGGGGCGCATTAAACGCGGACGCGTTGCGCTTTGAAAAGGAAGCGCAGAAATTCGTACAAGAAATAGATCGCAGCGGGAAGCCAATCGCGTTCATCTGTCACGCGCCGTGGCTGCTCGTGTCGGCTGGCCTCATTCGGGGCCGAACCTTGACGAGCTACCACACGATTCAGGATGACATTAAGAATTCAGGCGGCAAGTGGGTCGACCAGGAAGTAGTCCGCGATCAAAACTGGGTCAGCAGCCGAAAACCGGACGATATCCCCGCATTCAATAAAGAGATGCTTTCGCTGTTTGGCGAACGGAAGACTCGAGCGCAAGCGGGGTAACGCTGTTCAATTGAAAAGGACCGAATAGCTTTCTGCAATCTCAAGGAGAAATAAATGGCTGAGACAAAAAAATGCGCACATCTCTCATGTACGTGCCAGGTTCCGTCTGGAACCAAGTACTGCAGCGCCCAATGCGAGGCGATGGAAAAGACACCAGACATCGATTGCGGATGCAAGCATCCTGGCTGCGGCGGGAAAGTGACGTAGCTATCGGTCGGGTCGCTAAGACTGCTTCCACTTGGGCAGGGGGCGCCGACCAAGAAGAGCTTCGGCAGCCCAAGCGCCCAAGTAAACCGAGAGCGCGACTCCATGGCCGCTGTAGCCCCCCATCACTATGGCGTTCGCACTCTTCGGATGTTGTTCGAACACCGGCCTCCAGTCCTCAGTTATAAGGATAGGTCCTCCCCAACGATGAGTGATTTGCGCGTCGAGCAAGGCAGGATGCAGGCGGCGAACCCGGTTTTCCAGCTTGTCCAGAAGCTTCAAAGCCCTCCCGGAATTGACGTCAATCGCGGTAAGTTCTCGCCAATCCGCGACGTCAACCAGGCCGCTGCCAAAAATTACTCGATTTTTGTGAACGAGGCGCCCCCACAAATAGGGCAAATCCGTGGTGTAGCAGGGTTTGCCGCTCGCCATGCCGAGCTGTACAAGTCTCTCGTCAGAGAGTGGACCAGTGGCAAGCGCCATGGTGAGCTTCGGCTGCGCTCTTTTGGCGAGTTGCGTCAATTCAAGCGATTCGGAGTTCGTCGCGAAAATCACGCGATCCGCGTCAACGCGTTCGCTTCCAATGTGAAGCGCCAAAGGCTCCGTAAACTCGACGCGGTCGATTCGAGCGTGTTCGACTATAAGGACGTCTCGCTCGGCCGCCGCCCTCGCCAAACCGGCAACCATCTTGCCGGGATCAAGCGTTCCACCCGCAACCTCCTTTCCCACACGAAGGCTCCCGGTGTCGGTCCAACAGATCGGCGATCTGGGATTTTCAGTGGCTCGATCGAGTTCGTAGACGCCTGGCAGTTCGAGATCGCAAGAAATACCGAGATCAGCAACGATGGCCGAAACTCCGCCCAAGACGTCGCCGAGCCCCGGCAGATCGCCGGCGGCAGTTTCGGCAAGCGCGAGGCCGCCTGTATGGCCACTCGATCGCGCGCCAAGTTTGTCCGCCTCAAAGATCGCCACGCTTTTCGTGGGGTCAAAACGCTTCAAGTTCGCCGCGGCCGACAAGCCGCTAAACCCTCCTCCCACAACCGCGATATCGACGTGAGCCGGGAGCGACACCTTCCTTGGGGAGACGTCGATCGTCCAGGGGGTGGGACCCCAGCGCAGCGAATTAGAATTGTGGGTCAACGGTTAGCCTTCCGTCGCGGTTGTGTGCGGCTCTCTAGTGATGCAGACCATCAGCTACGGGGTATGTCTCGAATTTCACTGGGCTTGGCAGCCTCGTTTCCTCTCAATTCTCTTGTCTCTCATCGTTTCGATGCGGCATTAGAGACTTTAGCACCATATTATGGAGACTTTAGCCTCTATGCCATCGACCCCATTCTAAGAGGCCATCTGGCCCCTCCCGGTCTCGCCACCCGACCTCTTTACTTCAGTGGCACGCCGATTACAGTAGATCAACAGCACGGGTGTTTTTATCAGACGTTCTTTACCCTTGCCCACGCGGGAGGCATGCGATGGTTGTGCGACCAACACCGGTGAGCCGAGTTGCAGAGCGAAGGACGGCGCTACGGTACCCCCTTAGGCTGCCGGTCGTATTCTCTTGGCAAGACGACGCGGGCCGGGTTCATGGGTGCGATGGGTACTGCCGCGACCTTGGCAGCCGGGGTATTTATATAACGGCAGAGCTAGTGCCGCCACTCGGTGCCTCTGTTGAGATGAATGTCTTTCTTCCGCGACCTGGTCACTCGACCAGACCTTCCGAGATCCACGCGATCGGTCGGGTTGTGCGCTCCGAGCAAAATACTCCTGTCTCAGAAATTGCTGGATTTGCGGCGATGAATCACACGACACGGCTACGTGAGACGCGAAGTGGCCAGGGAGAGGTCGAGGATGGTGCGATCGAAGATTTCAGCATCGACAGGACCGGCGAGCGCGACGAAACCCTTTCAGAAGAATAGGTTACACGTACACTGGGACCGGTTATTTTAGGCAACTGAATGCGGTGAAGAGGGTTTGTAGTCAATGGTACTTCGGGTCTAGTGGCAAGCAATCGGATCGGCGGCAAACTGGGAGAGTACTTTGGTACTGCGGCGCAAAAACGTTGGGTCCATTGGCCGAAAGGACAGGTGGTGGCAAGCTTGGTCCGCGGCGAAACCGGCGCGGCCGCAGTCGCGTTTGACAGTTTGCAGCGTTAAGGTTTTGTACGAATCGAAACAAGCTCAGTCTCGCAATTCCTTTGGAAGCCAGTAGTTGCAAGAGCCTCTGAGGCGAATGTGAGTCAAAGGGCGGTAGCTTGCCCTCTTTGTGAGAACTAGAGGCGTAAACCCGGAATGCTAACGGAAGATAAAAAACGGGGGAACGAGTTGCCGGAAGGCCCTGAAGGTGAATCCAATCAAGAAGGGGTTGGTGTCAATCCCTCGGATTCAGAACAACTTGCGGAGGTAGGAAGGGTTCAAATTCCGGAGGTACAAGGTGCTCCGTGGTACGCAGTTCGAGTCCGGCCCAACTACGAAAAGCCAGTAGCGGTAGCATTGCGCGGGAAAGGGTTTCAGGAATTCCTGCCGCTGATTCGGAGCAAGAGGCAGTGGTCTGATCGGGTGAAAATCATGGACCTGCCGCTTTTCCCCGGTTACCTGTTTTGCCGTCTTAATTTGGCAGAGCGACTACCCCTTTTAACGACACCCGGGTTTCTTTACCTGGTAGGAGTCGGCAAGAATCCGGAGCCGGTAGACGAATTGGAGATCGCGGGAATCCAGGCGGTACTTCGGTCCGGGCTGACAGTAACGGCGTGGCCTAACCTGGCAGTCGGGCAAAAGGTGCGACTCAAGCACGGTCCGCTGCGAGGACTTGAAGGAGTACTGACAAGGATTGCGAACCGTCATCGCATTTACGTTTCGGTGACGCTCTTGAAGCGGTCGATTTCGGTTGAGGTTGATCCGGAATGGGTACAGCCCGTAAGCGCGGAGAGTGAACTGCGAGCGGTTTGAAGTCTTTAAGATCTCGGTAACAAGGGGCTTCAGAATTGGGAATGAACGATGAGCAACGAGATGTGCGAAGAGGAGGGTCGATGAAAACTCTACGAGGAAATGCGATCGGCCTGGCACTGGTTTTGGCGGCATGTGGTTTGATGCCCGCGATATCTTTAGCAGGCGACGTCCAGCAAGCACCCTGCAAGGCCGACGCTGTGCGCTCGACCTACCTTTTGGGCGCCGACGATCAGCTGCAGATTACGGGACCCGAACCAGATGACCCGGCTAGCGCGGCGAAAGTCGTCAGCGTCGACGGCGAAGGGGATATTCAGGTGCCGCTGGTGGGACGTGTTCACGTTGCTGGCATGACGGTGCAGCAAGCCGAGCAGGAGCTGAATAAGAAGCTTGCGGTTTATGTGAAGCATCCGCAAGCCGCGCTGGACGTGAGGGAGCTGCGGAGCCAGCCGGCCTCGGTGCTGGGTGCTGTGAACCAGCCGGGCGTTCATCAGGTATCTGGTCACAAGAGCTTGCTGGAGATGATCTCGCTAGCGGGTGGCGTGCGCCCTGATGCCGGTTACAGCATTCGAATCACGCGACAGGTCGCGTGGGGTTGTATTCCACTACCCGGCGCAAGCCTGGATGCGTCGGGCCAGTTCTACGTCGCACAGGTGAACCTCCAGGACATCATGGAAGCGAAAGTCCCGGAGGAGAATATTCAGATTTTCCCACATGACGTGATCTCAGTCCCCAAGGCGGAACTGATCTACGTTACGGGTGCCGTAAAGAAATCAGGTGGGTTTATACTTGGTGAAAAGCAAAATATGTCAGTCATCCAAGCCCTTTCGATGGCGGAGGGACTCGGCACCGCGCCCGACACAAAGCACGCGAGGATATTGAGAATGAATCCGGGATCGGACCAGCGAGTTGAGATCCCAGTCGATCTGAAAACAATTTTGCAAGGCAAAGCTCAAGACGTGCCCTTGAAAGGCAACGATATTCTGTTTGTCCCCGACAGTACAGGCAAGAAGGTCGCTCTCCGTGCGATGGAAGCAGCTATCACGACCGGCACGGGTCTGGCGATCTATCGCCCGTAAGGTCCAATCACACGAGAAGAACGCGCATCGGGAGAAGTCAATTTTTAGCCGCACGGCGGAACGGCAGGTCATAAATGTCTAAGCACTTCGATCGAGTGAATAATCGGACGCGGGCGATACAGGTGAGCAACTATTCGGACAATCGTCCAACGATGTACCGAATGGAAGAGCCGATGCCGATGGACAATGGCGGAGACGGGCAAGGCTACGACAGCCTGCTTGGCTACTGGCACATTCTTGTCCGTAATAAGGTGACGCTGCTCTGTTTCGCGCTCGCTGGCTTGGCGGTTGCGATTCTGTTCAGCCTCGTCCAGACACCAATCTATCGCGCGCGGACGTCGATGGAGATTCAAGACTTTAACTCCGACTTCATGGATTCGAAGCAGATCGACCCAACACAGACAGCTCAGAATTCGAACAACGATTCGTACTTCCAAACGCAGATCAAGATTTTACAGAGTGACTCGCTGCTGGAACGCGTAACGAACAAAATGAACACCGAGGAAGAGCGCCCGGAAAGCGGATGGGGTGCATTCTCGGCGAAGATTCAGCACATGCTAGGGCTTGGCGACCACGTCGGCGAACAGAACAAAGACGCTTTCATGGCGAAGGCACGACAAAATTTGACGGTTCGCGCGACAGGGATGACGCGGCTCGTCGAGGTCATGTTTGATTCCGAAGACCCGAAATTCGCGGCGCAGTTTGCGAATACGCTTGTTTCCGAGTTTGTCGAACAGAGCCAGGAAATGCGTTGGAAAGCCAGCCAGCGCACAGGTGAGGGCCTTGAGGCTCACCTGAATGAAATGAAGGCGAATCTCGAAAAGTCTGAAGCGAACCTTCAAGCGTATGCGCGTTCATCCGGCTTGACGATGACCGAGAAGGAAAACGTCACAGAAGGAAGGTTGAAGGAACTCCAGGACGAATTGGATAAGGCGCAAGCTGACCGCGTGGACAAGCAAGCCAAGTTCGAAGAAGCGAAGAGCAAGCCGGCAGAATCTTTGCCAGAGACAATCGATGATCCGACGCTGCGGGAATATCGCTTGAAACTGACGGACTTGCAGCGGCAACTCGTCGAACTCAGCGCGACATTGACGCCTGAACACTACAAGGTGCAGCGCGTACAGGCCCAGATTAATCAACTCCAGGCCGACATGGAGCGGCAGCGCACCAACGTTTTGCGCCGCGTCGGCAACGACTTCGCCGCCGCAACACGCCGTGAAAAATTGCTCCAACAGTCGTTCATCGAGCAACAGAAGACAGTCGCGAATCAGTCGGACAAAGCGATCCACTACGATACCCTGCGCCGCGAGGTCGATTCGAGCCGTCAGCTTTACGACACGCTGCTCAATCGCGTCAAACAGGCACAACTCGTATCGGCGATGCGCGCAAGCAATGTGCTCGTCGTTGACGAAGCGAAACCTCCCTTCATGCCGGCCAAGCCGAACGTGCCGCTGAATTCCGCAGTTGGGTTGTTCTGCGGAATCTTCCTCGGGCTCGGATTTGTAATCTTCCGGACTCGGTTCGATCGCAGCATTCAGGCTCCTGGCGATCTGCAGGCGTTCTTGAATCTGCCCGAGCTCGGAGTGATTCCGATGGCGGGAGTGTGCGATACGCCAGCAGTGAAAAACGCTAAGGCGCTCGCTCCGGCCGATCCGAACGATTGCCTCGAACTGGTCACCTGGAAGCACAAACCGTCGGCGGTTGCGGAATCATTCCGCGCCATGCTGACCTCAATTCTCTTGCCGGGACAGAATTCAGAAGGACCACAGGTCATCGTTGTGACGAGCCCGGGGCCAGCCGAAGGTAAGACTACGGTTGCCAGCAATCTCAGCATCGCAATCGCCGAAATGGGGCGTCGCGTTCTGCTGATCGACGGCGACTTACGCCAGCCGAAACTGCACAAGATTTTCGGCTCATCGAACGCACGTGGCGTCAGCGATGTGCTGCTTGCCGATTCACAGCTTGAAACTGTGCCGCTGAATCAACTCGTGCTCGAAACGCGCATCACCGGCGTTTCATTGCTCCCCAGCGGAACGCGAACCAACAATATTTCCCAACTCTTGCACTCGCCGCGCATGGAAGCGCTCATCGCCCGGCTGCGCACCGAGTTCGACATGGTGATTATCGACGCGCCGCCAATGATGCACCTTGCGGATGCGAGGCTGCTCGGCGGACTCTCCGACGGCGTTGTGCTTGTCGTTCGGGCGGGTCACACGATGCGCGAGGCCGCCTTAGTTGCGAGTCAGCGGCTGTCGGAAGACGGGACGCGCATCCTAGGAACGGTGCTGAATAGCTGGGATCCGCGCAAAACTCCGGGCCGCACATATGGTTACGGCTACGGCTACGGTTATGGCTACGGCTATGGTCAGAGCGCGGAAGCAAAGCAACCTTCGACACGCAACGCCTAAAACTGGTCACTGACCAGCACCCAACCTAACGAGGGCGCGTCCCCCGCCCCTCCAACTAACCTTCAGCCCCTGAGCAACGGAATAGGACTATCCCTCAAATGTTCCCTGGAAGAGCGCGGAGAACCGTAGCGTTTCAGGATAACGGCCCAGTACGAGGCCGAGCGCGGCAATTCATTGGTCCAAAACAGGGTCGGCTGCTTACGTCAGTCGCGTTTGGGCTACTGTTCCTATTCATATTCTCGATTCCGCTTGAAAACGCGCTGGTGCTGCCTGGGCTCGGCACGATCGGGCGCATCATTGGCTTGACCGCCTTCGTGATCGGGCTGCTGGCGATCGTGGAGCGAGGTAACGTACGCGCGCCCTCGCCTATCCATATCGTGATGGTGGCGTTCGTGATTTGGGCGAGCCTCAGTTTCTTCTGGACGTTCTCGACGGAAGACACGACCGAGGAAGTGCTCAGCTACATTCAGTTTCTAGCGATGGCTTGGCTGATTTGGGAATTGGCGCCGGAACACGAAGATCGTGTACGGCTCATGCAAGCCTATCTGTTGGGTAGCGGTGTGTCGGCAATGGCCGCGCTGCTACATGTGGGGGCTGTCGCGACATACACGCGCAACTCCACCTTCAACATGAACCCGAACGACATTGGTCTGCGCCTTGCCCTCAGCGTACCGATGAGCATTTATCTGGCGGCCTCAGAAAAACAGGACATACGCGTCTGGCTCTACCGATTCCAAACAGTGCTCGCAGCCTGCGCGCTTTTCATGACAGGCTCGCGCGGCGCGCTGATCGCGTTCTGCGGCAGTTTACTGCTCATTCCGCTGACATTCCGACGCTGGTCGTTCCAGCAGAAGGTAGCTCTCGGCGTGCTCATCGTTACCGGTGCGATGGTCGCGACTGCTCTCGTGCCGGCCACGACGTGGCAGCGTCTCGCAACGACAGGCTCCGAAATCAGCCAAGGCACGATGGACGCACGCACCATCATTTGGCGCGCGGGCATGGATGTCTTCGTAGACCATCCCTTCATTGGCGTGGGCGCGGGTGCGTTTCCGGCCAGCATTGCGCGTTCGGTTGTCACCGCATGGGTGGCTCATAACACCTTTCTGTCGATTCTGGTCGAACTGGGAGTCGTCGGCTTTGCCATCTTCACGGTATTGATTGGGATGATGGTGCGGTCGTCGCTACGCTTGCCACTGCTGGAACGGTGCCTCTGGCTGGTAATGCTCCTGACTTGGGCCTTGGGCGCCGCCGGCATGACTTGGGAAAACACCAAGCCAACCTGGCTGCTCTTTTCGCTGATTGCCGTCGAAGTGGGCGCTGTCGAGTTCGCGACGAAGAGGAAAATCATCAACCGACTGGCATTTCAACCCAGAGGAGCGCAAACGAGATTTGATCCGGCGCGTGACCGGATGTTGCGCGATTTGCACGTAAAACTACAGAAAGCTGGCCTGGAAGAGCGTCGATGAGTTCCTCGCCGGACTTCCCCACGCATTCCGAAACCAATCTTGCCGGACAAGCCGCGGTGATCGAGTCGCAACAAGCTATCGGGGATGAGACGGGCATGAGTTCGCCCGCTTCCGCAACCAAAGACTTCACGTCGGCCACCGCTACTTCTCATTCGAAGCCAGCGTCGCATGGCGCTTCGCTCCGCCGGAATTTAAGCTGGACCTTTGTCGGAAACATCATCTATTCGGCTTGCCAGTGGGCGATCCTGGTGGTCCTAGCGAAGGTCGGAAATCCTGAAATGGTTGGGCAGTATGGATTGGCAATGGCGATTGCCACGCCGATTCTCGCGCTGTCGAGCCTGCAACTCCGCGCGGTGCTCACCACGGATGTGAAAGAGAAAATCCCGTTCGGCGAGTATCTCGGCTTTCGTTTGTCCACCACCGGTTTGTCACTGCTGATCATCGCGGTGATTCCGTTTGTGATGCGCTACCGCTGGGACTCGACGTTGGTGGTTCTCATCATCGGCCTTGGACAAGCGATTGAGACGCTAGCGGACCTGTATTGGGGCCGCATGCAGTTTTACGATCATATGGACCGCATCGCGAAGTCCATGATCGCACGTGGAGTGCTCGGACTCGGTGCTCTCGCCGCTACGGTATACCTGACAAAGAGTGTGGTGTGGGGAGCGGTGGCCCTTGTTCTTGGGCGCGCCGTTGTTCTGGTCGGCTATGACATGAGCAAGCGCGCGCAGCTTCTGCCCCGGCACGCCGATTCAGCAGAAGCCACAGCGATTCTGTCCAAAAACAAGAAGGCGCTGCTGCCCCTTTGGAATTGGGCCACGCAGAGCGAGCTGTTCCGTACGTCAATCGTGTTGGGTGTGATCGCGATGCTGGTATCGTTGATGCCCAACATGCCGCGGTACTTCATTCAGGGTTCGCTTGGTGAGCGCTCACTGGGTATCTTCACCGCGACTGCATTCCTAGTCTCGTCTGGAAGCTTGATCGTTAACGCCATGGGTCAATCGGCGTTCGTGCGCCTCGCCAAACACTATGGCACTGGCGATGTTGCCGGCTTCAATTCCCTGCTGTTCAAGCTGCTGGGAATCGCCGCTGCGTTGGGATTGGCCGGTATCGGCGTCGCAGTGTTTTTTGGACACTTGTTGCTGACGCTTCTATATCGTCCTGAGTATGCGGAACACACCGATGTGCTCATCGCCATGATGGTAGGCGGCGCAATGACTTACGTCTCGGGAATCATGGCCTCGGCCGTGACATCGGCAAGATGTTTTGTGCGACAGATTCCGGTGCTGGCGGTGGCGGTCGGCTCCGCCGCGCTAGCCAGCTACCTACTTGTGCCTCGATACGGGCTGCTAGGCGGGGCGTTTGCAGTAATCATTACTTCGACGGTTTTGACGGCTGGGGAAGTCGTGTTGCTGTGGTATGTGCTCAGCAACGTGAATAGCGTCGCGGCAGCCGAGAGTTGAGCCCCAATTGCAACTGATGTTAGAGCGCCATGTCGTTGCGTTTCGATCGAGATGCAACGACAGCGGCATCCGTCGGCGGCGACCTTTAGGTCTAGCGATTCGACACTCTGTCCGAGCTTTGGTGATTGTTGCGATGTTGTTCGGCGGCGCGAATTTTTCGGTAGCGCAAAAGCCTGCCTTTCCGGGCGCCCAAGGCGGCGGCGCGGCGGCAGCCGGGGGACGCGGCGGAGTCGTGCTGGAAGTCACGACGCTCGATGATTCAGGGCCTGGCAGTCTGCGCGCTTGCATCGAGGCACAACAGCCGCGCACTTGCATTTTTCGCGTAGCCGGGCTGATCACCGAGCATTCGGACCTGACTGTCACGAGCCCATTTCTGACGATCGCCGGACAAAGCGCGCCGGGCCAAATCATCATCGGAGGCCCAGGGAATAAAGGCTACGCATTGCGGGTTTCAACGCACGACGTGATTATCCGCTATGTCACCTTGAGTCCCGACGACGCTGCAACGCCATCTGGGCCGTCGACCGGCACTGTGGGCTTCGGCATCGTCAACGGCGATAACTACAACATCATTCTCGATCACGTAAGCTCGCGTTGGGCCGGTAACAAGATGTGGATTACCACCAGCAATTACGTGGGGCCGAATCGCTCGATCACCACCTCCTGGAGTTTGTTTTACGAGCCGCATGCTGGCCATCCAGTAGGTCCCGGAACAGCGGGTAACCCGAGCGGATGCCCGAACGCCGCCCCCGACAAGAGCCTCGAAAGTCCATGCTTCAGCTCGCTCGAAACCGACGTCGATTTCCATCACAACATGTTCGTCAACATCAGCCATCGCATACCGGAGGTTGATAATAAGTCGGTTCGCTGGGTTAACAACCTGACGTACAACTGGGCCTTCTACGCATTCGCCGGGCTAGGCGGTGAGGCGCTGGACATCATCGGAAATAAATGGGTTCGTGGAAATCTCAATGGGTCAGCCCAAGCGCACGAAATCCACGTCACCGAAAAGAGCCCGGAAGTGCTGGGTAACCCGTCGGTTTTCGTTTCCGGTAATATTGGCCCCAACCAATACAATCCCAATGGCGATCAGTACGCGATGGTCGCGCACATCACTGGCGAGAACGGCCGTGAGAATGGCCAAATTCCACAGCAGTGGAAGCGCTATGTGCCTCTGCCGCCGACAGACTTCCCAATTGCAGCCGATCCGGCAGCCAATCTCGACGCGATCCTGTTGCCAACGGTCGGCAACTCGCAGCATCTAAATTGCAGCGGCGCTTGGGTAGCGCACCGAGACGACGCCGACAACCGAATCATCAATCAGTACAAGTCGCAGGCCCCCGGCGGCTATTGGCCCAACGGAATTACAGCCAGCGGGAGAGAAGCTATGCCGATTCCGTCCCCGACGGCATCTTGGCAGGACAAGCCTGTCGTCAGTGGTAGCGCCTGCGCTGAATCGCAGCACGATGGAATTCCAGACGAGTGGAAAACACAGCAGCATTTGAAGACAACGGACCGAGATCTGCACAACAAAGTGGCCGCCGACGGCTACACGATTTTGGAACACTATCTGGATGGCGTGCCGGTCAGCCAACCGAACGACAAAAATGAGCCCAAACGCCATTAGGAGCGATGGAACTGTGACGCAGACTCAAGATCTTCTGGAACTCGATTCACACTTTTCGTTTGGTGAAAATTGGTCGCACTACGCAGAGAAGATCGACGAAGCGCGCATCGAAGAAGCCGAGAAATCATTGATTCGCCTTGTCGGGCGCGAAGCGATCGAAGACAAAACGTTTCTCGATATCGGGTGCGGTTCGGGGTTGTTTTCGTTGGCTGCGGTGCGACTCGGCGCCCGCCAGCTGCTGGCTGTAGACCTCGATCCAAAAAGCGTCGAGACCACGCGCAAGACATTGTCGCGATACGCTGCTGGTAAGAACTGGGATGTTCAGAACATTAGCGTTTTCAATCTCGACCCCGAAAAGCTTGGCGTCTTCGACGTCGTCTATTCGTGGGGCGTGCTTCATCACACCGGCGCGATGTATCAAGCGATTACAAAGGCATCGACGATGGTAGGCCCGAATGGAATGATCTCGTTGGCGCTTTATGCCAAGACGCCATTCTGCGGAATGTGGCGCATCGAAAAGCGCATCTATTCGCGCTCACCCAAATGGGTTCAAAGGATGATCGAGGCGGTTTATCTGACACTCGTTCGGCTTCGCCTGGCGCTGAAGGGTGAAAGCTATCAGAAGCGCCGCGAGAAATACTGGGAGCAGCGCGGGATGGACATGTACTACGACACCCGCGACTGGCTTGGCGGATATCCTTACGAATCGATTTCTCCCGAAGAAGCGAAGACGTTTATGCGCGGGCTGGGCTTCGATCAGATTCGCGCTTTCACTGAACCTTGCATCGGCTTGCTCGGGACCGGTTGCGACGAATACTCTTTTACGCGCACCGCGGTGCGCCGTTAACGCGTCTAAATCATCGATTCGGGCTGGGTTGAATTCACTTCCGATTAAGGACGAGCTAGTTTGAAGATTCTGTTCCTGAGCAGGCAACTGAACATCGGCGGAGCGGAACGGCAGCTTGTGACGCTGGCTAACGAGCTTGCGGCGCGTGGACATGAAATTGTTATCGCGTCCTACTACTCGGGCGGCGCCCTCGCAAAAATGATCGATCCCAAGCGGATCAAAGTGATCTCGTACGAGAAGAAATCCCGGTGGGACCTCTTCTCGCTGTTCTTCAAGACACTGAAGGTTGTGCGCGACGAGCAGCCGACCGTCTTGCATGGCTGGATGCACACGCAAAATGTCGTCGCGACGGTCGCCAAGATCCTGAACCCAAAGCTCACGATGGTGTGGGCCGTCAGGGCGTCCAATCTCGAAACACATCTTGACTGGGCCGAAAAACTCACAATTTGGCTGCAGGCCAGACTCTCGGGATTCGCCAGCCGGATAACGGTTAATTCGATGGCGGGCCTTGAATACGCGGCTGAAGGCGGTCTGCCCCGCGAAAAAATGATGTTCATTCCCAACGGGATCGACACCAACACGTTTTATCCCAATGACGAAGAACGCCGGCGCGTTCGTGCGCAGTGGAACATGGGCGACGACGTGAAGGTCGTCGGCAATATCTCCCGCTTCGATCCGATCAAGAATCACAAAATGTTTTTGAAGGCGGCAGCGGGGGTTGCTGCGGAGCGGCCCGACGTTCGTTTCGTTTGTGTCGGCCACGGCAAAGAATCGTATCTGCAGGAACTGAAGCAACTTTCACGCACGTTGGGACTCGAAGGCAAAGTCCACTGGATCCAAGCGCAGTCGGAGGTTCGCGCCGTCTACAACGCCGTAGACGTGTTTTGCTCCTGCTCGCTCACGGAAGGATTTCCCAACGTCATTGGTGAAGCGATGGCTTGCGCCAGGCATTGCGTCGTGACCAACGTGGGAGATTCCGCATTGGTTGTCGGCGACACGGGGATTGTCGTGCCGTCGGACAACGCACAAGCCATGACTGCCGGGCTTTTGGATCGGCTAAACGCGCCCGAGACGCTGAATCTACGCGCACGGCAGCGCGTCCTCGAAAATTTCACGGTCGCGCACTTGGGTGATAAAAGCGAGTACGCCCTGTATCAGGCCGTCCAACACTCACGATCGGATTTCCAGCACAACGAGGAAGTGGCTCGCTCCGCAGACGCGTAGTGGAAGGCTAAAAACTATGTGTGGCATCACTGGCTTTCTTGATACATCCCGCAGTAAATCCACGGAACAGCTCACGCTGATCGCTCGGCGTATGTCGACGAGTTTGAGCCATCGCGGCCCCGAAGATGAGGGCGTGTGGGTCGATCCCGGAACCGGAATCGCATTCGGACATCGCCGCCTCTCGATCATCGACCTTTCGCCGATGGGCCATCAGCCGATGCATTCCGCGAACGGCCGCTACGTCATCACGTACAACGGCGAAATTTACAACTTCAAGGCGCTGCGTCAGGAGCTTGAGCAACTCGGCGAGACGTTCCGCGGCCACTCCGATACCGAAATCATGCTCGCGGCCATCGCCCGCTGGGGTGTCGAAGCCTCGCTGAAGAAGTTCAACGGCATGTTCGCATTCGGCTTGTGGGATCGCGAAGAACAAGTCTTGTATCTGTCGCGCGACCGCGCCGGCGAAAAGCCG
>JAFAZL010000193.1 GCA_019239815.1 Acidobacteriota bacterium | reverse complement strand
GTGCGCGTGGCGGCGATCGCGCTGGTGGTGAGCGTAGTGCTGGGAACGTCGGAGAAATTGGCGGTGATGGTGGTGATCGCGCTGACGATCATCTACACGCTGGAATGCGGAATGAAGGCGGTGATCTGGACCGACGTCGCGCAGTTCTTGCTGTATCTGGCGGGGAGCGGCGTGACGCTGTGGTTGCTGTTGCACCGCGTGCCCGGCGGGTGGAGTGAAGTGACGCAAGTGGCAGCCGCGGCGGGGCACAAGTTGCAAGTATTCGATTTTTCGTTTCATTGGGCGACGAAATATACATTTTGGTCGGGCGTGATCGGCGGCGCATTCTTGACGATGGCGAGCCACGGAACGGATCAGACCATCGTGCAGCGATTGCTGGCGGCGAGGAATCAGCGCGATGCGCGACGGGCGCTGGTGGCGAGCGGCGTGATCGTGATCGTGCAGTTCACAGTGTTTTTGCTGATCGGCGTTTTGCTGTTTGTGTTCGCGCAGCATACGCCGCTGCTCGCACCGGGCGAGCGTGTCGATCGGATTCTGCCGCTGTATCTGGTGCGCGAGATGCCGGTAGGGCTGGCTGGATTGCTGCTGGCGTCGATCATCGCGGTGGCGATGTCGAATGCAAGCGGGTCGCTGAATTCGTTAGCGGCGTCGAGCATTCTGGATTTTTCGCGGCTGCGAGGGCGGGCGACGGACACGGCCAGCTTCGTGAGAATTTCGCGGGCGATGACGCTGGTGTGGGGATTGGTGTTGATGGGATTTGCGCTGGTGAAGTGGGGGCCGCTGCTGGAGGCGGGATTGACTGTGGTGGCGCTGCCGCTGGCGAGTTTGCTGGGATTGTTTCTGCTTGGGACCATTGACCGAAGGGCGAGTGCTACGGGTGCGCTGGTGGGAATGTTTTTTGGGCTGGCGGTGATTTTGTATGTGTTCAAGTTCACGACGGTCGCGTTCAGCTGGTACGTGATGATCGGGTCGATCGTGACATTTATAGTGGGCGCCTCGGTTAGCCGGATGGTTGGTGGCGCCGCGATGGCGACGGAGTGAGTTGAGTGGCGACGATAGCGACAGAAAAACGCGTCGATCTCGTGCGCGGCCTTGGCGCGTGGGCGTCGGCGGCAATCGTTGTCGGCACGATGATTGGGACTGGAATTTTTCTCAAGCCTGCCGAAATGGCGCGCGAAGGGCGATTCGTTTCGATTGTTTTCGCGGCGTGGGTTGTCGGCGGAGTGCTGTCGCTGTTTGGCGCGCTGGCGTTTGCGGAATTGGGCGCGATGATTCCGGAGGCGGGCGGCGAGTATGCGTACCTGCGGCGGGGTTTCGGACCGCTGTGGGGATTTTTGTTCGGGTGGATGCACTCGATCGTGGGGAGACCGTCGTCGTTGTCGTCGATTGCGGCGGGGCTCGTGCGATTCTTGGGATTTTTGATTCCGGCAGTCGGCGGGCCGATTTTCACTCTGCATATCGCGGTGCCCGGACTGACACGCTGGATTGCGCCCTACGATTTTGTGTTTACGTGGGCGCAGCCGCTGGCGGTGTTCTGGATTGTCGGGATGACCGGCGTGAATTATCTCGGTGTGCGGCTCGGCGGAGCGGTGCAGGTGTTTTTGACGGCGATCAAGATTACGTCGGTGGCGATTGTGATTGGCGTGGCGTTTTTTGCGCCGAGCGCGTCGGCGGGAACCGCGCCGGATCCGATTTGGCCTTCGGCGATAAGCGGCGGAGTGTTCAGCGCGTTTTTGGCGGCGCTGGCGGCGGCGCTGTGGGCGTATGACGGATGGGAAGATTTGAATCTGGTTGGGTCGGAAGTCGAGAACCCGGCAAAGAATTTTCCGCGCGCGCTGGTGGGCGGCGTTTCGATTGTGGCGCTCATTTATTTTTTGTTCAGCGCGGCGTGTTTGAAGGTGTTGCCGTTCGCAGCGGTGGCGGCCTCGCCGCACATTGCGTCGGACGTCGTAGAGCATGTCGCCGGGCGCGGCGCGGCCGCGTGGATCACGATTGCGATGGTGATTTCGGCGCTGGGCTCGATGAATTCGTCTGTGCTGAGCGGAGCGCGGCCGACGTACGCAATGGCGCGCGACGGATTGTTTTTCAAAGTCGCTGATGGAGTGAACCCGAAATATCGCACCCCGGGTCGGGCGCTGATTTTTCAGTGCGTGCTGGCTTGCTTGATGGCGTTGACGGGGACGTTCGAGGAGCTGACGAGCTTGTTTATTTTTGCGGGATGGATTTTTTACGGGCTGGCGGTCGTGGCGCTGTTTCGGATGCGGAAGACCGAGCCGGATATGCCGCGGCCGTATCGATGCTGGGGATATCCGTGGGTGCCTGGATTGTTTGTGGCGGGGGCGCTGGCGCTGACGGTGAATATTTGGTTGGAGCGGCCCGGAAGGTCGTCGATCGGGCTGTTGCTGATTTTGGTCGGCGTGCCGTTTTACCGCTATTGGAACGGACGCGCGCGGACGGAGTCCGGTTCCGTTTAGATCTGCGAGTAAGGCGCCGGCTGCAGGATGAAGTTGGAAATGTTAGAAACGATCTCTTCGAAGCCGTAGCGCGGGTTGGCTTGCATCGCTTTCCAGTCGGGATTGGCGGCGAACGCGGTCCAGTGCTGGTCGCGCACGGCTAGGCTTTCGAAACTCAACATGTAG
>JAFAZL010000170.1 GCA_019239815.1 Acidobacteriota bacterium | reverse complement strand
GCGCACCACAGCCGGTCCGCGCCGCGTGGACGTCATCTATCGCCGCGTCGATGACGACTTTCTCGATCCGCTTTGCTTCCGCCGTGATTCGATCCTGGGCGTTCCCGGCCTCTTTAACGCATACCGCGCCGGAAACGTCGCGCTCGCCAACGCCATCGGCACGGGCGTCGCCGACGACAAAGCCGTCTACGCCTACGTTCCCGAAATCATTCGCTTTTATCTCAACGAAGATCCAATCCTGCAAAACGTCGAGACCTATCAGATGAGCGACGACAAACAGCGTGACCACGTCCTCGCCAATCTGGAAAAAATGGTGGTCAAGGCCGTCGGCGAATCCGGCGGATACGGAATGTTGATTGGCCCGCACAGTTCGCAGCAACAGCGCGACGATTTCCGCGCGCGTATTCTCGCCGAGCCGCGCAACTACATCGCGCAGCCGACTCTCGCACTGTCCTGTGCGCCGTGCCTGATCGACGGTGAAGTCGAATCGCGGCACATCGATCTGCGCCCGTACATCTTGATGGGAGAAAAAGTCACGCTCGTTCCCGGCGGACTGACACGCGTCGCGCTTCGCAAAGGCTCGCTCGTCGTGAATTCCTCGCAAGGTGGCGGCAGCAAAGACACCTGGGTCCTGCGTCCCGGAAACGGCGATGATCGCTCGCTGAAACCCGCTGACATTGCGGTCAAAGGGTTGAATGGCAAAAGCGGCGGGGGATCTGCCGCGACATCAGGAGCCGGATCATGAGGCCGCCGCGCAACTACTTCGTGCGCGCGTTCAAACGCGACGCCGGTATGTTGTCCCGTGTCGCCGACAGTCTTTATTGGATGAGTCGCTACCTCGAGCGAGCCGAACACACTGCTCGCCTTCTCGACGTCGAATTGCAGCTTTGGCTCGATCAGTCTCCCGAAGCCGGTGCCGGCCGATGGCGCTTCTTGCTCGAAGCGCTACGCACTCCCGCGGCGAATGGCACCATCGACCCGACTCAGCTTGTCGATTCGCTCGTTTTCAGCCGCAGGAACTCCTCCTCGATTGTGTCGTGCATTGCGACGGCGCGCGAAAATTTGCGCCACGTGCGCGAACAGTGCAGCTCCGAAATGTGGGAGCAGCTTAACCGCCTATATCTCGAAATCATGGACGCGCGTCCCGACGTGCGGCCCGAGCAATCGTGGATCATGAAGTCTCACGCATTCTTCCGAGCGGTTCAGGAAGGCGCACATCTCTTTCAGGGCATCACTGACGGCACGATGAGCCATGGCGAGGGCTGGCAGCATATTCAACTCGGCCGATACGTCGAGCGCGCGGACACGCTCGCCTGCCTGATGGAAACGCATTTCAAGCGCACGAACATGTCCACGAATCTCGCGGCCGACCAGGTTGTGGAGAGCGCTGAGTATCTCGAATGGGTCGGTCTGCTGCGGGCTTGTGTCGCGTTCGAAGCCTACTGCAAAGCGCACACTGCGGCGATCCGCCCGCTTCGAGTCGCCGAATTTCTGGTGCTCAATCCGGAGTTTCCGCACTCGATTCGCTTCGCGGTGGATCGCGTGAACGCGGCACTGCACATCATCGGCGATTTAACTGAGCGAAAAGCAAAGACGCCGACGCGCATCGCCGGCAGGCTGCGCGCCCAGCTTAGCTTCAGTTCGATCGAAGAAGTCATGGCGGGCGGCTCCCGCGCGTATCTCGAAAATATTCGCAGCGAGTGCGCGCAGATTCACGCCGCGATTCACCAGGTTTATTTTGATTACGCGATTGAAAGCGAATTGGCTTCGTAGAGGCGACGGGAGCTCATAGGAATGGCCTATTCGGTTCGGCACATCACACACTTCCAGTACTCGCCGGCGGTGCGCGAGAGCGTTATGGAAGTGCGCATGCAGCCGCGGACGGATTTTCGCCAGCGTTGCCTGAGCTATTCGCTGACCGTCGAGCCGCGCGCGAACGTAATGCTGTATCGCGATTTCTACGGAAATGCAGTCCACAGCTTCGATATTCCCGAGCGCCATGAATCGATCGAAGTCATGGCGCAAGCCATCGTCGACGTCTTGCCGACGCACCTGCCGGATCCCGCAGGCGTAGAGGACTGGGACGAGTTGGATCGTCGCGTCGCGCAGACCGACTACTGGGAAATGATGGTGCCAAGCCACTTCGCGACGCCGAGTCCTTTGCTCGAAAATTTGGCCGAGGAGCTCAATCTACGCCGGCGCGGGAATCCGCTCGAACTCTTGCGCGAGTTGAATGCGCGGCTCTACGAAAAATTCGACTACGCGCCAAACACGACCGAAGTCGATTCGCCGATTGACGATGCGTTACAGTCGCGCCGCGGTGTCTGCCAGGATTTTGCGCACATCATGATCACGCTCGTGCGCCAACTGAAGATTCCCTGTCGCTACGTCAGCGGTTATCTCTATCACGAAGACAAGTCGATGGATCGTTCGCCCGCTGGAGCGACTCACGCGTGGGTTGAAGCCTATTTGGGTGAACTGGGGTGGGTCGCCTTCGATCCCACAAATAACTTGGAAGGTTGCGACCGCCACGTCCGTGTCGCGTTGGGGCGCGACTATGCCGACGTGCCGCCGACGCGCGGAGTTTACAAAGGCGAAGCAGAGAGCGAACTAAGCGTGATGGTCACGGTGACGCCGGTCGACGCCCCCGAACCGGAAGAATTGCCGCCAACCACGGTTATGCGCACCAGATTCCGCAATGCGGAGGCAAACGCAGAGGCTGAACAGCAGCAACAACAGCAGCAGCAGCAATGAGTTTTAACGTCGCGTTTCGATTGCCGAAAGCACGATGGAGCTACGCTTCGACGCGCGTCCCTAGCAGCTTCAAAAACTGCGCCAAAAAGGTGTGCAATGCAGGCCACGCCGGTCCTGAAACCAACGTGCCGTCTGTAATCGCTTTGTCCATCGGAAGATCAACGTACGTCCCCTTCGCCAGCGTCACTTCGACGCTCGTTCCGGGATAAGCGCTGCACTTCTTCCCTTCCAGCGCGCCCGCAGCGGCCAACAACTGCGCGCCATGGCAAATCGACGCAATTGGCTTCTTCGACTTGTCGAAATGTCGAACGATGTCGAGCACCTTCGGATTCAGCCGAATGTATTCCACCGCACGGCCGCCTGGAATCAACACACCGTCATAATCCTCGGCCTTGATGTCATCGAACGTCGCGTTCAACTGAAAATTGTGGCCCAGCTTTTCCGAGTAGCTCTGATCGCCCTCAAAATCGTGGATGCAGGTGCGCACGAATTGTCCAGCTTTCTTGCCGGGGCAAACGGTGTGGACGGTGTGTCCGACCATCAGCAAAGCTTGAAACGCGACCATCACCTCGTAATCTTCGACGTAGTCGCCAATGAGCATCAGGATTTTCTTCGGCATGTGGCCTCCGGAAGTTGGGGACAAGAGAATAGCACGGCACGATCAACAGCCGTGTTGACTGCGACTTTGAGCGCGAAAAATTTAAATTAGTGAACGACCGCAGCATTCCCCGGTCCGCCCGTAGGCTGGAGGCGCGGCATGCGCTGCTCGACCGGCGGAAGCGTCGGGAACTGCGCATGAGGCTCCGTCTGATACCAATACGCCACCGAATAAAAATTGTCCGAACGATGATTCGCGTGCCCATGCTCGATCGTCGCCTTAATCGATTTCGTGAATGGTATCGGCGAATCGAGGTGGAAGCGATATGCCGAGGTTCGCGTTCCGGCATGTTCGTCGCCGACTACGCGCGCGCCGAAAAGGCGATAGGACGAAGTCGCGCGGCCGAAATCATACGCGCCTAGGAAATAATCTTCTGAGCCGGTGCCGGTGATCGACGGATGCGTATCTCCATCAATGAAAAACATGTCGTCGCCCTCACCCCACCAGAAATCCTGATTCTGGAGCACCGACATCGTGACGCCGACAAAATGTCCCTTCCCCGTCGCTTCCATCCAAACGTAGTTGTCTTTGCCGTCGAGATTCTTCGCGTTATCGACGCGCGGATCGCCATTGCTCGTCCAATCATTCGTCCAGCCATGATTCGGCTGAGCCTGCCGAAACTGCGCATGGAAATAAAGCGTATCAGCCGGCAGCGGATGCGACAGCGCGCGATAGTCGAGATTGAAATAGAAAGCCTCAACCTCGTTCTTACCTTCGTTTGTCACCGTGATCACCGCATGCTTCTGAAACGGCATCGGGAAAAAGCAGTTCAGCGCCTTCTCGCGCGCGACCGAAAGCAACTCCGATTCCCACGTGTAGTATTCGCCGAGCCCCAGTCCAAAGAAATCGCCGAGCGGGGTCTCGACACTCGGCGACTTCTCGCCGTCCCAATACATCCGAAGCACAATTTTCTTCAGGTGGTAATTCTCTTCGCTCGCCAGCGTGAACCAGATGTGGGTCAGCGTCGCGGGACCATCCACATCGAGCACCGTCAGCGTCTCACCCGGCGCAATCTTGCGATAGTCCGCATTTCCGCCCGAGCGGTCGTAGCTCGACACGCGCTTCAGAACATAATCCTGCGGCCGCGTCAGATCGACCGCTCCCGTCGCGGACGGAGCCTGCGCCAACGCGGTCTTCGACACAAGCACACAGCACAAAAGTGTGAGCACAACGAAAAGAGTGCGGAGGCACAGCATCGCGGCCTATCTCCTCAGTCATGAAGTGGGATTGCTCGGCGGATTGTCTATCGGAAGATGCGGCAATGGCAACGAGAAACGTTTGAAACGCAATCATAGCCTCGAGAAACAAAGAGGCGCAGCGACTTCGGCAGCATCGCCGAAAATCACTGCGCCCTGAGACGTTTCTAGCTTTCGTTCCGCTACTGCGGCTGCGTCGAAGCCAGCGCGATTCCCGCATCCTGAATCGTCAGCATATCCGTCCGCCGCTTCTCCCACTCCAGCAGCGTCAACCCATACGACGCAAATAGCCTTCGAATCCGCGCCGAATCCCACCGCAGCACATTCTCCAGCACCGGCACCAGCACGCTCATCGCGTTGTCGCTCAGCACCGTCCGCTTCGCAACGCGCGTGATGAAGTTTGACTCCGACACCGCAATCGTCAGCCCGTCATACTGATTCACGTGCATCATCACCGGCAAATCCGAGCTGCCGTCGCCCATGTAAATAATCTGGTCATGGCTGATCCCGAGCTGCGCGCGCAGCTCCTCGAGCACCGTGATCTTGCCCCAGCCCGCCGACGCCCGAATGATCGACTGCACTTCACCCGTCGCCTCGTTATAACGGAACCGCGTCCCGAAAATGTGATCCGCCGGCACAATCCCTTCCAGCGCCGACTGAATAATTTCCTGCGGAGCCGCCGAGATCACAAAGAAGTTAAACTTGTACCCTTCCGCAAGCGTCTCCAACGACCGCGCAAACAGCGCGACGTTATGCTTCAGCCGAATCCGCTTGCCCGTCTCGATCAAGTGCTCGCGCCGCACCGTGCGAAATTCCGGATCGTGCAAAATCAGGTACGAAAGCTCCGCACCCTGCTGCACAAGGTTCATTTTCGAAAGTCCCGCCACCTTTTCATGGAATGACGTGGACCCTATGAGTTCGCTCAACACGACTCCCGAATCGTTAAAGCTGAGCGTCTGGTCGAAATCGCTGGCCAGAAGATACTGCTTTGTCATGTTCTAGTACTCCCTCATTGCTAGCCTACACGTACACCTTACCTGATAGAGAAAATCGCCCCTCACGAATTATTCTGATGGTTTCTATGACTAAAAATTGTGAATGTTTCGTTAGCTTTTGCTTAGATGCGGACAACCCGTAACCGGTTATATCGAAAGAGTTTGGCTCAATTTCGGCCGTAGATGGCTAGAACGCTCCGGAATCGAAATGGCGAAGAAAATAAGAAAGGGCGATTATCGTGCCGAGCAAGCGGTTTTGAGAGACCGTTCAGCCCTATTAAGCCCGTTTCCGCGCCTTGCCGCCCCCATGCGCCATCCGCGTCAGTGTCCGCGTAAAGTCGTCGATCGCGCCGGTCACGACCCGGCTACAGACGAACTGCCCTTCCCTTTTACACTCCACCAGCCCCGCCTCATTCAGCACTTTCAAATGATGTGACACCGTGGCCGGCGTCACCCCACGCATCGCCACCAGCTCGCTGCAGTTGACATGATCCTTCGCCGAAATCGCCTCAAAAATCATGAGCCGCGTTTCGTCCGCCAACGCCTTTGATATTTTTTCGACTTGAGCGCGATCCATCGTGAACTCTCACTCACTCCGCCGAAGACGGATCAGCACTATTCGCCGAATTCAAATCCAGAAACCAAGCGTGCGCCGTATCCCCTGGCGCATAACAATTTCCGTCCCTATTGTAGGTCTCCGCGCACTTCGCCGTCCGATCCTTCATCCTTGGCGACTGCGCGTACTGCCACATGGCCGCATAAGGTACACCGCCGCCTGAAACCGGCGGACTCTTCGACGCTACGCAGCCCGGCGCTGGCGGACAAAAATCGTTGAAAACCCAATACACTAACTCACGATCACCCATGTGATTCTTGATGTCGTCGGAAGTCCGAATCGTCACTCCATTCCCTTCATTAGACGAAATGCCCGCGCAGTAAACCCCAGCCCGATACCCAGCCCGCCCAATCTCATCCGCCCAGGTGCGCAAATAGTTGTGAAACGTCGGCGAAAGCCTCCCACCTTCCTCGATATCCAGAAAGATCACGGTATTCGGCGCGAACCCCTCCGCTTTTGCTCCAGCCGCGGCGTTCTTCGCATCGATCAGCGCCTTCTGCTTCGCGACTGCATCCTTCTTCACTTCATTCTGCGGACGCCCGCGGTACAGCACCGCGAATCCAAATCCGAGCGACTTCATCAACTCACGCTTCCCCTGCCACGTATTCATCTTCTCTCCCGGCGGCGGCCCTACCCAGAATCCTGCGAACGCAAACGTCTTCCGCAAAATCGGCAACGCATCATCGCCCGGATAAATATTTCGATCGAACCCGAGAAACGGCCCCTTCTCCTCCGCGGCAGTCGCTCGCGCATCGCCCAAATGAGCCGAATCCGTCGCAACCGTCGCCGCAGAACTTTGACGTGAAGGCAACCGCAACGGAATCCAGACCATCGCCGCAACCAATAAAATCACGCCTAAACACAACATCCGTGTTCGCATCCATCGAATGTATAGCATTTCACTGTGCGAAGAAAAGCGCCCCCTCCCCTCGCTTCACCGAAACGTGCGCTCCGCAGGAAAAATCCATCAACACAAGCCGACAATTCAGACAGTTCTAGACCTGTACTCTGAACCTGTACCCAAATTTCCCTCCGGGCCACCTTGACCCGATTCGATTCCAACGATTTAATCGACGCCTCCCCGCAAGAGTCGAGCTCCATTACAACTTAACCCTTCTCAACGGAGAATAAATGAAAGTCGTCCGCAGATTCGCCGCGCTCCTGGTGTTTTTGAGCGCGCTGTACGTAGCATCGCCTTCGTCCGCCGCGACTGGCCCGACCAGCGGTGCGGTCATCGTCAATCCCGGTGGTGCGCAGCAGGACGCCAACGATATCGTACCCGCAGGTTCTACCGGCACCATCGTCGCCGGGCCGAAGACGGTCAACGGCGCCTTATACGTTAATGTTATGTGGAATGGAACCGCCGCGTTCCAAGCGAACTACAATGGGTGGACGCCCTCTGCGTCGCTGAGTCAATACACCGGAACTGGATCAACGGGAACTGGAACTGGAACTGGCACTGGAACAGGAAGTGGAAGTGGAACTGGGACCGGAACAGGCTCTGGAACGGGCACCGGAACTGGAAGTGGCACCGGAACCTCGGGCGCATCCGGCCTGAAAATCATCGGCTACTATCCGCGCTACGCGATCGAAGATGGCTTCTATCCCAAAAACCTCATCACCAACGGTTCGATCAAGAGCCTCACTCACCTCAACTTCGCCTTCGCCAACATCGTCAACAACAAGTGCGCCAGCTTCAACACGAGCGACGATTATCTAAGGACCGTCTCGGCCGGCAACTCCGTCAGCGGCGCCGCCGACAGCGGTAGCTTCGGCGGAACGTTCCACCAGTTCCAGGAACTCAAAGCCAAATATCCGAATTTGAAAATCATCGTGTCGATCGGCGGCGGCAGCGTCGCCCCGAGTCTGATCGCCAACGCCGCGTCTGCATCCAACCGTTCTGCCTTCGTCGCGAGCTGCATCAACATGTACATCAAGGGAAATTTCGGCAGCGGCATCTCTCAGCCGGGCATCTTCGACGGCTTCGACATCGATTGGGAATTCCCCGCGTCGGCCACCGACCGTTCCAACTTCACGGGCCTGCTCTCTGAATTCCGCAGCCAGCTCGACGCGATCAAGTCGGGCTACACGCTGTCCATCGCGGGCCCGAACGGTCAATGGGCGTGGCAATTCATCGACATGGTCAACGCTCAGAAATACCTGACGTATGTAAATGTCATGACCTACGACTACGCAGGCCCGTGGAACGACAAGACCGGCTTGGTCTCTCCGCTTTATCGTTCAACACAGGATCCTTCGCCGACCGACAACGCGAGTTCAACCATCGAGGGTTATGAAGCGGCGGGAATGCCTGCAAAGAAACTCGTCTTCGGCGTGCCGTTCTACGGCTACGAGTGGGGCAGCGTGCCCAACCAGGATCACGGCCTCTTTGAGCCCGGTAACCCGGCCAATCAGGGGGCAACCTACAAGACGATCGTCGCTGCGGAGCCGAACTTCACGCTGTATCGCGATTCCGTCAGCCAATCGCCCTACGCCTTCGACGGCTCCCATTTCTGGACATACGAGGACGCTACGTCCATCAAATTCAAGATGACGTATGTCCGCAACCAACAACTCGCAGGGGTGATGATCTGGAATCTGGAACAGGATTTGTCCAACGGTACTTTGTTCAACGCTGTCGCAAGCGGTCTCTCCTCCACGAATTGAGAAATTCGCGGAAGCCGCTTCAATCAATATAGAAGGTTGTCTGCTTTCGGCCTCTTCATGCCAGGTACGTCTGCGTTTTCCTCCCTCTCGCAGGCGTTCTCTGGCGGTCGAGTTCCCCGCGTTAGAAGCTCCACTTGCGCCAGAACGGAATCACATACTTGGCGCACAGATGGATAACAGTGCTGGGTCCCGAAAGATACCATCCAACGTAAGGCATCACTTTCTCCTGGAACACCGCTGTGTCACACCCGGAATGCTTCGGATACAGCAGTGGCAACTTCAATTTTATTCAGCCCCGAAAAAGAACCAAGGGTACGTCGGACCCGACTTTTTTCAACTTCTGGATTGGTAGTACTGAGATGTAGGTTTAACGCGAAGCAGTACCCGCTTGCGTCGCAATTTGCGACGGAACATCACCACCGGCCCGAGTCAATAAAAACGAAAACCTCGAACGGAGCATTGCCCGTTCGAGGTATAGACGACGGCGTTTTGTCGATCGTTAGGTCAGCTTATAGCGTGTAGAACTTTGCCAGGAAAGCTGCTTCGACTGCGTCTGGAAGAACGCCTTCACGAAGCTGCGCAGGAACAAATACGAATCGACAAAACGAAGCAGAATGTAAGCTGGCGAGTAAACAATGATATCCCACCGCTTCTGCGTCACCGAAGCGATCGCCGCGCTCAGAAACATGAATCCGCTGTCGATTGTGAACCACGTCTCGACCGTCCGCGGAAAGAGCGCATACCATACCGGCATAAACATCAGAAGAATCGAGGTCACTAAACCTTCGCCTAGAACGAGCTGCGTCTCCAGGGCGATTCGCCGCGTGCTGCCCCACATCTTCAGCTGCCGCGTGCAGGTCCACGCTCCACCATTCCACCGAATAAGCTGCCGCGAGTACGACCGAAACAGATCCTGCGGATCAGCCGTGATCACCACCGCGTCGCGCACATAAATCACGTCGTAGCCAAGATCATGTGCACGTAGCGTCGCCATCATGTCTTCGACGATGCTCGGCTTGCTCTCCCAAATCTCATCGAACAGGCTCATCCGAAACACCGAGCAGCATCCCGCCGCCACATTGATTGTCCGCAGCGCGTTCTGCCCTTCCTTGATGAGCCAATGCCCGACTGCATACTGCAACGCTCGCCACGCCGTCAGCCAATTCTTCGGACGCGACTTCACCTTGCCGCACGCGATTGCCGCGTTCGGATGTTTCTCAAATGCCGTCTTCATCGCGTCGAAATAACCGGCTTCGAACGTTGTATCGGCATCCGCCAGCGCCATCAAATCGTATGCCAGCAGATTGAAGTGCTTGATGCCCTTGGCAATCGCAACCGACTTGCCGCCGTTCTTTTCTAGCGCGAGCACGTTGATTCCCCGCGTCAGCGCCAGCTCGACGGTTGCATCCGTCGAGCCGTCACTAACGAGGTAAACGTCCTCTTTCGGTACGCCCGCCGAGATGATGCTGTCGATCGTCATGCAGATTGCAACAGCTTCATTCTTCGCCGCGATGAGTGCGCAGATCCTCATTATTGGACCATCACCACCTGACCGATCGATGGAACGCCGTTCTTATCGACGACGAACAGCAGGTACGGACCCGGAGGCGCGATGTTCGCATTCGGCGGTGCCGCGATTCCGATCGTTCCGTTGTTAACCGCAAAGTTGAGGCCGATTTCGCGCTGTGACATGTCGAACGCGTGTGTCGCTGCACCTTCGCGAATCAGCACGACGCTCGCGATGTTTCCGTTCGTCGTCGCGCTAAACGTCTGTCCGTAGGTGATTTTCGCTGGCGTTGCCGTCAACGAAGGCCGCGTCGCCAGGCTGCCGTCCACGTTAAAGAAGTACGGCGGCTGGTAAATTTCTATACACTTCTGGAATTGCCCTTGTGCTGGGTTGCCGCCGCTCAGCACCACGGAAGCATCCGGCAGTAGCACAGCAGTGCTGTGATACAGGTGCGTGCACTTGCTTTGGGCAACCTGCGTGAAGGAATTCGTCAGTGGATCGTAGAGGTCGGTCGAATAGCTCGCCGTTCCAGCATCTTCGTCGTTTCCGCTGCCACCCATCACCAGAACTTTACCGTTCGGCAAGAGCGTCGCGTTCATCTCAACGCGGGCCGAAGACATCGCCGGGCCCGCGACCCACATCGGATTTGCCTGCGACATGTCGATCAATTCGGTTGTGTTCGTTGCCGAAACGGTGTTCCCCATGCCGCCCATCGTCATTACCACGGGTTGATAATTCGTCTGCGGCAACAGCGGCAACAAAACGACCGACCCGTACGATCGATACTCCGTGCTGAGCGTCGAGGCAAGATACGTCCAGTTCGGCGAAGTCGCCGGTGCGTTCGGATCGAAGATCCACGTTTCCGGTTCAGGACCCGCATGCAAAATTCGCCCATCCGGCAGTTGCACCATGCGCGGATACAGCGCTGGCGCACCGGGAATCGGTAGGGTGCCGTCGGAATACGTCATCGTGCGGCAATCGCCCACCGGACCGCCGCCGATCGAGCAGGTCGGCACGACCGCTTCCCACGTGCGGGTGTCGTTATGCCAATATTCGATCAAAGCGTTGTCGTCGGCCTTCTGGTCCTGTCCGCCGTACACAAAAATCCGGCCATCGCCGAGCATCGTCGTCGTGGGATACCAGCGCCCGTCCGCCATCGCCGGCAGAGTCTTGAATTGCAAAGTCGTTGGATCGAAAATCGCCGACAGTGCGCTGCCGCCGAATCCCTGATCGTTGACCGTCGTCGCGTCTTTCGGAACTTTGTGACCCGGTGTTTTTTCCGTGGCATTGCTCGCGCGTCCACCCGGGACTGCATTGCCATGATGCATTGCGCGCATGATCGCTGCTGCAGGGCCGGTCGCATACGTCTCCGTGCCGCCATTGATGAAGATCTTGCCGTCCGCCATCTGCGTGGCGCCGTTGCAAAACATATCGAAGGTCGAGGTCGGGATCGGGAACGTGTTAAATGCGCCAGTCGTCGGATTCCAAACCGTTGCTGATCCAAAATCCGTCGGGCAGCCCGCCATACCCGGAGGGCAATTTCCCGAGCCGGCGATATAGAGAACGTTGCCGGTCGTCAAAAGAATGCCGTGCACCGGATTGATCGGCATCGTAAGTGAAGGTGTCCAGACGCCTGGAATCGGATTTGCTTGCTCGTTTGTGCCGGGAGCCGGAATCGGCACAGGCGCCGGATTCGTTGGCACCACTGGCGTCGGCGTGCCAGCAGGTGGCGGAGTTGTGGGAGGCGGCGTCGTTGGCGGCGGAGTTGTCGGCGGTGGCGTTGTTGGAGGCGGAGTCGTAGGTGGTGGAGTCGTCGGCGGCGGAGTCGTGCCGCCCGTCGCCACCTTCGTTCCACTGCTGTACGTGCAGCCGTTCAATGCCGCTGCCATCACCAGAATCATCAACGAAATGGAAACCTTCTTCATACTCGCTCTTTTCTCCTGACGAATCTCGTTCTCGCTCTAACGTTCTGCCGCCACAAATTCTTTGCGCTACGTTTAGTGGCTGTCTTGCCACCCGTGCCAGAACCGAATGAAAATCTCAACGCCCGAGCCGGTTCGCGGAATCACCGATCGCGTTTCGTACAGGTACATCGTTCCGACTTCATAGGTGGAGTGCTCGGTCGGCACCATGATTTCCAGGCCGCCGCCCTCGCGCGTGAAGTTGTTCCAGTCGTATCCCAGCATGTCCTTCGAAAGCGTCATCTGGCCGAAGGCAATCAGTTCCGGTTTCGGCCGGCTCATGCCGTGGTCCTTTTCTTTCCAGAGCACGACGCCCTGCTTCACGAAATCGTTGAAGAGCGTGTTGTGGAGTTCGGTAGGGCTGATGTTCAGCGCCGCGATGCCCCAGCTGCTGCCGGGCAAGCGTCCCTGCTGAGGTTGCCAGCCGATCCAGTAGTTGATGTCTAGTGAAGGCGCTGCCGCGGAAGTCCCGCTGATAAACCGATGCTCTGCGGTGTAACCGACGTCACCGCGGAGCAAACCGCCGAAGTATCGGTTGTTGAAAGTCTTGACCAGCTTCAATCCGGCGCTGCCCCGCGCAAACCGATTCCAATCCAGCCTGTGCTGATCCATGCTGTCAGTCGTGTTGACGTACGCGCCGACATCGAACCCAGCGAAGGTGCGCACCACCACGCCCTGCTCGGCAAAGAAGCGAACGCAAAAATCTTTCTCAAGAGGGCTAGAACCGCCCGAGTCGATCCACATGCTGCCTTGGCCCGTCGGGGCGGTGGCTGTCACGTTGGGGCGGGCATCCGAGGTCGTAATAACTTTGGGGGCCATCACTTCCTGAGCGCTTGCCGCCGATACGCCCAGTAGGAACAGCACCGCGAGTCTACGGATCATTCCTGACTCCTTCGTCCGCTGGTGTGGCCCATTTCGTCGCTAACTTGATGAGTGTTAGCAGCTTGCGGAGCGCTGAAGTTGGCTCAAACCGCTGACTGTGCCTAAGTTCAGCTGCCCGCTGGGACACTTACACCTTCGGACAGGTCAAGAATGCCGTCCGCGACTTGTCGGACCAATGGTGCGGGGGTCCCGAAGAAAAAGTACGCCGGTACGCTCTCTTGGCTATGTCTCCAGTCCCAGTACGCGCTAAAAACGAAGCGGAATAACCTGTTTAGATTGTGTACATTACGGTATTACGGAAGGTGATCTCATCAGATTTCGCAAATTTCATAAACTTTTGGCGACTCACGAACGATCGCGGCGAATCCCATGATGGGTTCGAACTCTCAACCCTGTGTCCTAAACATAGATCCGCGCATTGCCACGAAGTGGCCCTTGACAAAACAGTGAAATTACGACACTATAACTGCGTGGAAATTCACGCCTGACTTGACTTCCCAAAAGGTGAATCAAAAGCGAAACACGGAGGAGCTCAACTCTCTGATTCTGAAGCTTTTGCGCACTCTCGCAGACATCGATCTTGCAAATTACACATTTCACACCGTTTGCGCACTCGTTAGAGAAATAGGGGGGTATAGGGATCTTCTTCCCAATTTGAAGCTGACAGCGAACCAAGAAAAAAGCGGCCCACCTTCTGTTTTTTCCTCACGGCAGGCCGCTCTTTGTTATCGTTACCGCTTTGTTTTCAAGAACTAGGCGTTCGTGCCGCCATCCACTGTAAGATTCGCGCCGGTGATGTACGACGACTCTGGACTCGCGATAAACGAAACCAGCGAAGCCACTTCGTCCACCTTGCCGTAGCGCTTCAGCGCCGTCACCGCGACCTGCGGCTCCGCCCAATCGCTTGCCGCCGGATTCAGATCCGTATCGATCGGCCCTG
>JAFAZL010000075.1 GCA_019239815.1 Acidobacteriota bacterium | reverse complement strand
GTCGACGGTGATTTTGTCGTTGCGATGGACTTCGACCTGGCATCCGAGCTCGCCGAGGTATTGGGCGAGGTTGTAGGTGAAAGAGTCGTAGTTGTCTAGGAGGAGGATCATGCGATTGCGCCGCTGGAAGCTATTTTCGCATGGGGTTAGTCGGGGGGACAAATCGGAGATGCGCCGTTTGAGTTCGCAGCAAGACGCAACGGCCGGGCGGGGCAAGCGCCGCCCCTACAAATAGGGAACTACTTGCGGCGGGCGGCGTTTTCCAGGGCGGTCAGGAGGGCGCGGGATTTGTTGACGCTTTCCTGGTATTCACCTTCGGGGGTGGAGTCGGCGACGATGCCGCCGCCGGCCTGGATGTGCGCGACACCATTCTTGACGACCATGGTGCGAAGAGCGATGCAGGAATCGAGGTTGCCGGCGAAGTCGAGATAGAGGACGCCGCCGGCGTAGATGCCGCGGCGTGTGCGCTCGACCTCTTCGATGATTTCCATGGCGCGGACTTTCGGCGCGCCGGAGACTGTGCCCGCGGGGAAGCACGCCATCAATGCGTCGAAGCAGTCGACGTCTTTGCGAAGGCGGCCGCGGAGCGTCGAGACGATGTGCATCACGTGAGAGAAGCGCTCGACGGTCATGAGTTGATCGACTTTGACACTGCCGTATTCGCAGACGCGGCCGAGATCGTTGCGGCCGAGATCGACGAGCATGATGTGCTCGGCGCGTTCTTTTTCGCTGGCGAGCAGGTGTTTTTCGTTGCGCTGGTCTTCGGCTTCGTCTTTGCCGCGCGGGAGCGTGCCGGCGATGGGACGGTAAAAAACGTCGCGGCCCTGAACTTTGACGAGCATCTCGGGCGAGCTGCCGACGACCGAGACGTCGTGGAGTTGCAGGTAGAAAAGATACGGCGATGGATTGACGGCACGGAGTTCGCGGTAGATGTCGAACGGGTGCGCTTTCGTTTTTGCAGAGAAGCGCTGACTGACGACGACCTGAAAAATGTCGCCAGCGCGGATGTATTCCTTGCACTTTTTTACGGCGGCGACGTATTCGGAGCGGCGGAAATTGGATTTAACGTTGAGCGGTGAACGCTTGGAGCGCGAAACTTCTCCGCGCGGCCGTTCGGCTTCTACGGGCTGCTCCAGTTGCTTGCGTGTTTCGCGAATTGCCTTGACGGCAGCGTCGTACTTTTTGCGAAGGTTGCCTTCGCCGCCGGTGTAAACGTTGCGAACGATCCAGAGGCGATGCTGGACGTGATCGAAGGCGATGATGCCGTGATAAAAGGTCAGGATCGCGTCGAAGAGGCCGATGTCGTCACGCAGGCGCGATGGGATGCGCTCGACGAGACGCACCATGTCGTAAGAAAAGTAGCCGATCGCGCCGGCGACGAGCGGCGGCAGGCCGGGGACGCGGACGGGGCGGAATTTCTCCATGCGACCGCGTAGGAAGGCGACCGGATTCTTTTCTTCCCAGACGACGCGCTCGCGGCCTTCGAGGACGCAAGCGCCGGAAGCGTAGCGGAAGACTTCTTCGGGATTCGCGCCGGCGAAGGTATAGCGGGCGATTTTTTCGCCGCCTTCGACGCTTTCCAGGAGGAACGAATAGCGGGCGCCTTGCGCGATGCGGAGATAGGCGCTAACGGGCGTTAGTAGATCGGCAGGAAGTACGTCGTAGATCGGGATGAGATTGCCCTGTTTTGCCAAGCGCTGAAATTCTTTGAAATCGGGCTGGATCATCGCTGGCTCTTTTTGGTGGACGTCGCGTCTGCGGCTTCGTTACGCAATGCCTTCACGATTGCGCGACGCATGATCGCTTCGGGCGCGCGCTGCTTAGTCCACAGTTCCCACTGCGCGATTCCCTGCGCGAGGAACATTTCAACGCCGCTCACGGTGTGAATGCCTTTTTTGGCTGCGATTTGCAGGAGCTGCGTGCGCTCGGGCCTGTAGATGAGGTCCATGACGATGCGACAGTTTAGCTCGTTGGCGTCGAGAGGAGAAATTTTGGAGTGCGGGTACATGCCGACAGGAGTGGTGTTGAGGATGGCGTCGAATTTTTCCGAGCGCAGAGCGAAGCGGGGGATGGCTTCGCCGCCGACGGCGCGGGAGAGTTCGCGAGCTTGTTGCTCGCGGCGGGCGCAGATCGCGACTTGAGCACCGGAGCCAGTGAGAGCGACGGCGGCGGCGCGCGCGGAACCCCCCGCACCGAAGATGAGGACACGGCTCTTGGCGAGGTGGAGCTTCCTTTCCAGCGAGCGGAGGACGCCGACGTAGTCGGTATTCGAACCGGCGAGTGAACCGTCGGAGCGGACGACGACGGTGTTAACGGCACCGATGTCGGCGGCGAGGTCGTCGCAATGGTCGAGGTGTTTGAGGATTGTTTGTTTGTGCGGGATCGTGACACTGAATCCGCGAACGCCGAGGTCGGGGATAGCTTTGAGGAAGTCGGAGAGGCTTTGGACGTGAAACGGGAGGTAGACGGCGTTTATTTTTTTGGCAGCGAAGGCGGAATTGTGGAGGAGCGGCGAGAGCGAGTGGCTGATGGGATCGCCGATCACGCCGAAGACGCGGGTGCGGCGATTTAGCTGGTGAGCACGATAGAGATGCTTGAGGTCGTGAAGGCTGACCTGGCCGGGAGCGGTGGCTGCGCCGACCGGAGCATATTCAAGGGTGCTGCCATGCTTCAGCGC
>JAFAZL010000971.1 GCA_019239815.1 Acidobacteriota bacterium | reverse complement strand
AGATTGCGAACCACAGTCTGTCCGATGCCTTCGCGCACCAAATCGGCACTTGCGTACAGCATTTCCATTACGCTGAGAAGTTTCGTTTCCAGGTCAGGATCATCGACGGTGAGGAAAAGGTGCTCGTGGCCGCGCTCGCGCATCAGGTTGCGAATGCGCTCGTCCATCGTGACGCCCGCTGAAGCAACGAGCGCGGGCATGCAGGTGACGATACCGTGGTAGCGCGACGCCACCATGTACGAGCACGTGCGCAGAATCGAGACGAGCTCGAACATGTTGTAGTCGTCGGAGGTGAAGATCGGTGCGCTTGGTAGAAACTCCCGCATCGAGCGGCAGGCGACGGCGTCGAGACGTTCCATTGCGACGAGAATTGGAAATACTTTGTGGTTCGAGACGAACGCCGCGGCGGCTTTGCCGAACCCGTCGATGTAGTGTTTGTATTTGCGATCGACTTCCGCGCCGGATTGATGGAAGTAGACAGTTCGATACTGCGCTTCCTTGTACGCGCCGGTCGTGATGCGCGCGATGTATTTCGCGATCGATGCTTTGACTGGCCAAACGAAGGGATGAATCGGACACAGGACCAGTATTGGAGTTTTCTCGTCCCACCCGGCTTCGCGCAAAACTTTGCGCGCGTATTCGGGTGGATTCGGCTCGAAGGTCCACGCGGTGTCGGTGCCGAGTTCGGTTGGCACGCCCAGTTTGCGCAGCAAATGCTGTGATTCGACATTGCGGGTGATGACGAGCGAATCGTGAACGTAGCGCTCGCACATATCGCGGATGAGCGGATCCATCTGCCCCGCTTCGCCGCCGTAGCCGACGGAAATTTTATTTTCGGCCGACGCCAGGCCGAGCGAGCCGATCATCATCGTCGTCAATGCGTTGGCGAATTTGCTCTTGAACATCGAGCCTTCGCACGTGATGACGCCGTGGTTTTGCTTTACTTCGCGAAACAAAAACGGCGGAAACATGTCGGGCAGATGAACCTGTCGTGTGCCCTCGAAATATCCCTTCGAGCGATTGAAATCCTGAGACATCACGCTGAAGTCGACATTTTCGGCGCCGAGAACGTGGCGGCATTGGCGAATCATTTCCTGTACGCGGACGTCGGAGCCGGTATTGCGCGTGCCGTTGTAGCCTGCGAACAGGAGCTTCAACTTTTCGCCGGGCGTCCAGCGCTTGCCGAGGCCGAACATCCAGCTGAAGCGCCGGATTTCGATCAGCGCGCTGACCCACGCGACTAGAAAGAAGTCGGTCATGCGTGTGCGCTCCCTGCCACAACCGGATTTCCCGCGGCGGGCGTAGATGCCTTCGGATTTGATGGCCACGGCTTTGCCGGATAGCGAAACTTATTTTCGCGGCTGAATTTCAGCAGGCGATGCGCGTATGTCGTGAATTTTGCCGGTGGGACTCCGCCCATTTCGCTGACGACGCGCGAATTGTCGAAGACGGTGTTCCAGTCGAGATAAGGCCAGAAAACTTTGAGCAGCGAAGCGCCTCGTCCGACGGAGCTGTTTCGGCGCGACAAGCGATCGACGGTCGCGGAAAACGTCTTACCGAGCGACGGCAAATATTTTGGCTTCATCCCACCGCCTGCCGAAGCAAGTGCCGTTGTGATTTCGCGATAGGTCTGCGAGCCGGTTCCTGCCGACAAATGGTAGATGCCAAATGATGGCTCGGTCTTCTGGTGAATCGTCACAATCGCGCTTCCTACGTAATCCGCTGGAACGATATCGATGCGATCGTTGGGCCGCAGCGGGAGCACTGGCAGCCGCGCCAGCGTGTCGAACGCCTGCACCATATCAAATTGCGAAGTCTCGGCGCGACGGCTGTCCCCCATCACAATCGCCGGGCGAAAGATCGTCCGCGGCACGTCAGGCAAAAGCTGATGCACCATGTGCTCGCCGAATTTTTTCGTTCGCGCGTAGGGATCGTAGTCGGACCGATTCCAATCGATCGCTTCGTCTTCTTTTACCACTTCGTTCTGCCGCTTCCCAGCCACGGCGACGGTCGAAACATGAGAATAGCGCAGCACGCCGTTGCGATTTTGCGCGCGGCGCGCCAACTGAATTACTTCCAGCCCGCCGCGCAGATTCACGTTCATGCACTGCTTTTCGGATTTGCGATTCAGAGATGCCGCGCAATGAATCAGAGAACTTGTCGTATCGACGAGCGAATGATATTCGTCGTCGGACAAACCAAATCGCTCCGACGTCAGCTCTCCGCGAAAAATGGCGATGCGCGAATTGAGATACTCGAAAAATTCAGGAAAGCCGAGATGAAGCTGCAGCGATTGCCACAATCGTTCGCGCGCTTCCTGATCGGATTTTGCGCGCACTAGCAAATTCAACGGCTCGCGATACCCGGTCAAGAGTCCCGCGACCAGATAGCTGCCGAGATAGCCGGTCGCGCCGGTTACGAAGATCGCCATAAAGGATCAGCCGGCTGCGCGGGGCTCCCTGCCGCGGATGCGCGGGCCGTTTGCGGAGACCAATCCAGCTCTCGCGGCGTTCGCGATTCCAACGGGCGGCCCTCCATCAATGGATAGCACCAGCGGCGCAGCGCCGGAATGTGAATGTTAATCCAGTAGTTCCACCAGTCAATCGATTCGGGATCGAACTCGAACGCGAGCTTTTCGTCCGCAGGCAGCGCGGCGGACAGCAGGCGCGCGTTTTCGCACTCGAAAACGTGTTCGTTGTGGAGGATGAATGGCTCGTACAGTTCGATAAGCTTTTCGGCGCGTCCGAGATCGCGTTCCTGCCGCGCCAGCGGGCCTTTTTTCATGTGCAGCGTCGTCGCTGCGCGATTGATGCGCGACACGACAGCTTTCTGCATCGGGATCGACATGCGCTCGTAGCGCTGCTTCGACACGGGAATCGTCTCGAACTTCACTTTGAGCCACGGGTCGATGCCGGGCTGGCGTTTGTAGTATTTGCGATGCGCCAGGCCAGTCAGCTCAATACTGCGGCCCATGTTGACGGGATTCACCGCCGAAGTTGCGAGCTGATACATGCGTGCGTTCTTGCGCGCAATGATCGCCGCCGCAATCAGCGACATGCCGCGGCACACCATATCCACGGGGATGACGTCGAGGCACTTGCGAGCGTTGGTGGGAAGCTGGCGGAAATTCGTACCGAGTAGATACGAAAGCGGGCCAGAAGTGTTGATGCCCTCGTTCCATCCGGCGAAGGGCGAGCGCGTCGAGCTTTCGACGATCGACGGACGCACGACCGCGATCGGCAAATCTTTGCCCTGACGCGAGAGCACCGATTCGCCGAGGCTTTTCGTAAAGGTGTACGTGTTCGGCCAGCCCAGGTGCTGCGCGCGGCGCATGCCCGCTCGCGTAAGCCGGTTCTTCGCCCAACGTGCGCGGTTACGCTTTAGCACGCCGTCAAGTTCCGCGGCCGGCGCTTTTGAGGCGTCGGCGCCTTTGCCCAAAGCCTGGCGCTGCAATCCTTTCGTGAGCTCGGGGCTCTGCGAGCGTTCTTCGACGTTGCGGATCATCTCGCGCAAAGATTCGATTTCGCCGGCTGCGTCAAAACCTTTGTCGTGCTTCGGGTTGTAATTGTCCTCGAGGTCCTCGTCCACACGGCCGTCGCGCATGCCCACGACATAGCACGTAGAGAGGTGCATCAGGCCGGCGTGATCGGACCGCCGCAGAAATTCGACCAGGTTCGTCGCCGAGTCGACGTTGGAAGCGAGGGCGTCGCGCAGGTCGGGATTGAAATCCGTCAGGCCAGCGCTGTTCACCACCAGATCGAGCGACTGCGCGAGCCGCGCTTGCGTCTCGGGGTCCATCCCGAGACCCGGCTGGCTGACGTCGCCCTCGACAACATCGACCTTCTCTTTCAAAAACGCGCCGAGCCGCCTGCCGTATTTTTCCTGCAACCCATCGAACGTCGGCGACTCTTCGACAATTTTCTCGAAACGACGCTGCGCCGAAGTCGTGCGATTGCGGCGAATCAGCAGCGTGATTTTGCCGATGTCGGGAATATTTTCGAGCAGATCGACGAGCCAAACCTTGCCGATGAATCCGGTGACGCCGACAAGCATGATGTGCTTGCCCGCCAGAGTCTGGCGCACCGACAAGCGATCGACTCGCGGTGTTTCTCCGAGCAGCGCGACGGCGCGCGCAACCGGCGGCGCGAGATGCACTGACGACTCTTCCGCAGCCTGCAATTTTTCCGGCGATTTCGTCCAGCCGAGACGCTGCAACAATTTTTCGCGCGAGATTCGTCCGTCCGCCGAGCCGCCGGAAACCCAGGCGAACGGGCCGCGCGGCCGCACGACGGGATCGAGCAAACGGCCAGTCGCGTGCCCATCGCGAAATTCCATGCGGTTCGAAATGAAAGAGTCCACGCCAAAGTGGCTCGCGAGCGGTCGCATGATGTGGTCGAGCAATTGGCCAACGAGCACGACGAGTTGGCCGCTGCGCACGGCTTCGAGTAGCTTTTCGCTTGCGTCCTTGCGCAAATCGGGCTTGAGCACGTATTGGAAGTATTCTTCGCCGAGCAGATCGAGTCGGTCGCGGCTTACTCCGCGCAAGAGTGTGTGTAGGAGTCGAGTCGCGAACGTGCGGCTGGCGGCGTAGGCAAACGGCCGCGTCAGCGCCATTCCGGACATGCCCAGGCGGCGTGCCCAGCGCTCGGACAAGCTTTGTGAATTCCAGGTGAAAAAGCCGACCGGGCGCATCGCGCCGACCTGGAGCAGAGATCCTTCGACGCGCCAATAGACAGGCTCACGCTGGCCATCCGGCACGCCTGGGCGCACACCCGTCGGGCGCTCCGAAGCTCGTGTCGAAGGGGAAAGATTTTCGCTCATGCTAGTGAGACGCCTGAATCAACCGAAACCGAAATGCCAATAGTTGTGTAGCGGTGTCGCGGCACACCCACACCCTGTCTGATCTTGATTGATCTGGGACGATGTTTGGCCAACGACCCGTCTCGCCACCAATTGCTTGCACCCACGAAGCGAACTCGTCGGCACGTAACGAGTTGTAAAGTTAACATTATCAGTGGCCTGCCGCAAGAGAAGCAGCGGCGGGTGCAAACGTATCCGTTGAGGTGAACCGATCGTGGAAAGCCGGGAACGAAACAGCGGTACGTGGCCTTGGTGGATATGGTTGGTTGTGATTCTGTTTCCGCTCCCGCTAAGACGAGGACACTGGTTGCTTGGACTTGTTTGCTTCCTTGTCTTCCTACTTTTGCTTTTCGCCCTCAGGCACCCATCGGACTAACCGGCCCATGGGCGCGCGGTCTGACTTCGATCAAGTCGCAGTTGCAGCTTTGGCGCCGGCTAGCAGAGCCAGTTCGCGCCACTTCCAGTGGCAGTCGACTTCGACGAAGCCGATCTCGCGCAGCCAGTTGAGTTGCCGCTCGACGTCCAGAAGCTTGTTCGATGGATCTTCGGTTTCCGGCGTCAGGTCGAGCTGCGCCAGGAAACCCTCGTGCAGCCGATCCGTCGCCGATGCTACGTGCTCCAGATT
>JAFAZL010000934.1 GCA_019239815.1 Acidobacteriota bacterium | reverse complement strand
AGCTGAGGAGGCCGTTTTTCGACGGCTTGAGGCTGTGGGCCGCGACTTTTAGATATTCGTCGGGATCAGGGACATCGCGTTCGTTGGGCGCGATCCAGTGGCCGACGACGCCGGGGCCGATCATGTCGGCGATGAACTCGTATTCGTGGCCGTTCCAGGCGAAGAGGACGGGGCAAGAGCTGCCACGGCGATCGAGTTCGGCGATGGACTGATCTTTTTTGGCGGCGAGATTGATCTCGTCTTGGGGAACGCCGGTGGGCCAGAGGAGGCGGACGACTTCGGCGTTCTTTTCGTTTTCGAGGCCGGCGAGGATTGACGGCGCGTTTTGGCCGAGATAGCCGCTAGCGCCGGGGACTTCCCACTTTTGATAAAGGGCGCCGGCGTAGAGTTCGACTTTTGTGCCGATGGCGGACTTGTTGTCGTTGAGGCCTTTGAGATCGATGCGCATCCAGGAATGTTGGTTGGGGCCTTCGGAATGGAGGAGAAGAGGCGGGCCGCCGAGCTGCGTGACGAGGAGGTCGGGATTGCCGGTGAGAGTCGTGTCGGCGATGGAGATGGCGCGGGGTTGGGTGAGTTTTATGGAATCGAGATGGACGTCCTTGGTGACATCGGCCCAGCCGTTGCCTTGGTTGCGGAGGAGGCGGAGTTCGCCCGCTCCGCCATTTGTGGCGGATTCGCCTGCGGCGATGAGATCGAGCCAGCCGTCGTTGTCGTAGTCGAACGCGGCGATGCCCCAGCCGCGCTGCCAATTCAAATCGGGGAGTTTGACGCGTTCGAGGCCTTTGCCTTCGACGTTGCGCCAGAGGCTGATGCCGGGCGCGCCAGCGTGAGTGAAGGCGACATCCATCCAGCCGTCTTTGTCGAAGTCGAAAGAGACGACGCCGACGGCGGGCGGGAGATTTTCGTTTTTGAAATCGATCGCGGCGGCGAGCGGAGTGAATTTGCCTTCGCGGGGATTGATGTAGACGGATGCGCCGGCTTCACCGCCGGCGAAGATGAAGTCGATGGCGCGATCGTTGTTGAAGTCGGAGGTGGCAAGGCCTGCGCCGGTGGCGTCGAAATTGAGAGCGGTTTCTGCGCTCACGTCAGTGAAGGTGCTGTTGCCGTTGTTGCGCCAGAGAATGTTTTTCGATGCGGAGTCGGCGGAGCCGGCGGCGGTCGGTTGCATGGTGACGTAGAGATCGAGGTCGCCGTCGTGATCGTAGTCGACGAAGGTGAGGCCGACGCAGCCAGGCTGGCGGCGGATCCCGACGGCTTCGGTGACTTCGTCGAATTTCCCGTCTTTGTTGCGGAGGAGATGGACGCCGTCGGAGAGGCAGACGGCGAGATCGGTATGGCCGTCGTTGTCGTAATCGCCGGCGACGCAACCCTGGCCTGCGCCGGTGAGTTTGATGCCAGAGGATTGCGTGACGTCGGAGAATTTTCCGTCGCCGAGATTGTGGAGGAGGCGGCTGGTGCCGTCGGCGGTGGCGCTGACGAGGAAGAGGTCGGGCTTGCCATCGTTGTCGTAATCGAAGAAGCAGGCGCCGGTGCTTGCAGGAAGTGTAGCGGCGGTGAGCGGCTGCGGAGTGAAATTTGCTTTGATTGGAGCGGGAGCCGAAGTGAGCGTGCTGTGGGGGAGTTCGGCGAGCGAATAGCGGCCCTGGTCGCCGTAGCCGGCACCGAAGGGCGAGCCGAGATGCTCGGTGGTGATTTTCTGGAAGCGGGCGAGGTGTTCGCGCGCGGTGGCGGCGTCACCTTTGCGCTGGTAGGCGCGGGCGATTCCAAATTCGGCGGAGGCGTGGAACGGGAAGGCTTCGAGCGCTTTTTTGAAGGCCGCGATGGCTTCGTCGTAGTGCTGTGCTTGTGATTGCAGGTAGCCGACGAAATAGTAGCCGTCGGCTTCGGGCGTGAGTTGCGTGACGTGGGTGAAAGCCGCGATTCCCTTTTCGATTTCGCTGGAATCTTTATAGACGAGGCCGAGGTTGTACCAGGCGTAGGGGTCATTGGGGAGTTCTTTGGAGGCTTGCTCGAGGGCGGCGCGGGCCGGGTCGAGTTTTTGCTGGCTGAGGAGAGAGACGCCGAGATTGACGCGGGCGATGGAGAATTTCGGATCGGCGGCGAGGGATTTCTCGAAATATTTTTGGGCGTCGGCGAATTTTTGCTGGTTCATGTAGGCGACGCCGAGGGTGTTGAAGCGGAGGGCGTCGGTGGAGTCGGAGGGTGGGGCTTCGGGCGTCGTGTTGAAGGCGTTTGCGGCGCCAGCGGCATGAATCGAATTGGAGCGCGGCAGAAGCGCGACGACGGCTACGAAAAACACAGCGAATGCGAATACGAACCAAGCTGAACGCGAAGAAACTCGTGGCATCAGGAAATTTTCCCGGCTCGATGGCGTGAGATTTTGTTGCTCAATTGCCCCGCGGTGACTGCTGGATTGATTGTCCGGGCTGCGTCGGGCATCGTCAAATGTTTTGATGCGCATTCCTGGGAGTCGTCAAGTTGCTTTCCGGCAGCGGCGTCTATGAGACACACGATCTCGTGTACGATTTGCATCCAGCTTTGGATGATGAAGCGCGTTTTATTAGGACGGCCTACGAATCTATGAAAGTTTCGAATTATTCGACGATTGCGGAAGTGACGGCGGCGGTGAGTTCGAGGAAAGTTTCGCCGGTGGAGTTGGTGGAGGCGACGCTCGCGCGAATTGAGACGCTGGAGCCGAAGCTCGCGGCGTTTATGCATTTGGATGCGGCAGGTGCGCGGAAGCAGGCGCGAGCTGCGGAGGAGGCAGTCGTGCGCGGCAAGGCGGCGCTTGGGCCGCTACACGGTGTGCCGGTGACGATCAAATGCAACATCGATGTCGCTGGGCTGACGTGTCCGGCGGGGTCGCCGCTGCGAGCGGACTATGTGCCGACGCTCGATGCGCCGCTGGTCGCGCGGCTGCGGGCGGCGGGCGCGATTATTCTGGGGAATACGAACACGCCTGAATTTTTGATGGCGTGGGAGAGTAATAATCCAATCCGGGGAGGCACGAGCAATCCTTGGAACTTGGCGCACTCAGCGGGTGGCTCGAGCGGCGGCGAGGCTGCGGCGATTTCGTCGGGATGTTCGTTCGGCGGGATAGGGAGCGATGGCGGCGGGTCGATTCGCGTGCCAGCGCATTTTTGCGGGATCTGCGGGTTGAAGCCGACGCCGGGACGCGTGCCTT
>JAFAZL010000586.1 GCA_019239815.1 Acidobacteriota bacterium | reverse complement strand
GGCGATACAGCTCTTGATATGTAATCACCTGCGCCGTTTCTTGCTCCGGCTCGGGCACGAAGATCAGCGCTGCTTTATTTTTGTGTAGCGTAAGGTGGCGATCTACACAGTTGTAGCAGGCATTCAGCTTGCCGCCGACAAACCACTTCCAGAATGGCGGATCGCTGGTGTCGAGCGTGGTGTGCCAATACTGATCCCAGTCCAGCAAGTCGGCGTACGACCGAAAGCATTCCGGAAAATTGGCTTCGTCGAATTGCGCCACGAATGTCGGATCGTTCAGGTTCGCCTGTGCGATGAATTTCGCCGAAGGGAAGAAGAGATCCTCTTCCTTCCAGTGCACAGCGATCTGCGCCTCGTTTTCCTTGGGGAACGGCCCGTCTTTTTTCGATCCGTCGTGCTTGCCAGAAGCTCCCGCAGTGCGTTTCGCGGTCTTCAATACTGAGTCTTTCTCATGCGACTTTGCAGCAGCCTTCGGCTTCGACTTCGCTTTCTTCTTGGCAGACTTGGCCACGACGCGGCTCCGATTGAATTTTTCAGCCAAAAGATGATGCTACCGCCCAACGTCCCCGTCAACGGACCGAATTAGGGACAACCCATATCGCGCGAGTGTTACGGCAAGGTGAAAGCTTGAGGCCAGTTCGCGCCAAACTGGCCACCCTCACTACTTCGTGGTAAAAACTCTTCTTGGACATCCGCCACGGAATCTTGCTCTGCATCGTCGGCGCAATCGCTAGCGCCCTCAACGCTGTAGCCGGCGGCGGCAGCTTCATTTCTTTCCCGACGCTGCTCTTCACCGGCGTCCCGCCCGTCCCCGCCAACGCCACCAACACGCTGGCGCTCTGGTTCGGCTCGGCCGCCAGCGGTGGCGCTTATCGCAGCCGGCTTAACATTTCGCGCCGCGTATTAATTCCGCTTGTCGTCACCGGAATTATTGGCGGATTTCTCGGCGCCATACTCCTCATCAAAACGCCCGCATCGACATTTCTTCGCGTGCTTCCCTGGCTTCTCCTGGGAGCGACGCTCCTTTTCACATTCGGCAATCGCTTTACGCGACGCATCTCGGTGCGAGTGTCACACGATGCCAGCACCAGAGCCCTTGTCGGCGCGTCCATCTTCGAACTTCTCGTCGCTATCTACGGCGGCTACTTCGGCGGCGGCATCGGTATCATGAACCTAGCAATGTTCGCCGCGATGGGCATGACCGACGTCCACGAAATGAACGCGTTAAAAACCGTGGTGGTGACGATCATCAACGGAGTTGCGATGGTCACGTTCATCGTCACCGGCGCGATCGTATGGCCGCAAGCGATCGCGATGACTGTCGGGGCGATCCTGGGCGGCTACCTCGGCGCGCACTACGCGATGAAAGCTCCGCAACATTGGATTCGAACCATCGTCATCGTCGTCGGCTTTTCGATGACGACGTACTTCTTCTATCGCGGCTACCGCTAAGCGGCACTAACCCTCTTGACCTGCGGGCCGCGGCGATTTTCTCTGCCGCGTCCACTTATAGACTTCCGCGCCTTCTCCTAGCACAATATCCCCTCTACAAATGATCGATCTCGCCGCGACCTTTGAGGAGCACGCCACCGAAGCCGCCGCCATGGTCTGGCGAGTCAAGCGAACTCCGGTCGCGCTCCGCGATGTCGTGGCGCTCGCAACCAGCAAGGCACAAGGCATCGTCCTCACTGAGCCCGAATTTCTTCCCGTTCCGCTCGTCGATGGGCTCCGCGGACTTGCGGGTGTCATCCCCAAACCTCACGACGATGAACTCGCCGCCGCCGACGTCGGCATCACCGAAGCCTTTGCGGGCGTCGCGAGCACCGGTTCAGTCTGCGTCGCGCTCGGACGGCCGCTCGTTGCCGCGACCAGCCTGCTCATGCCGCTCAACATCATCCTCCTGCCTAAAGAACGAATCGTCGAACGCCCGCGCGATCTCTTTAATCCCGACATGTTTGATGGCGAGAGCCTAAAGCGAAATCTGGTCTTCATCACCGGCCCCAGCGCTACGGCCGATATGGGCCCGCTCGTCGTCGGTGTGCACGGTCCCCATCGCGTTCTGATTCTTTTGCTAGAGTGAAGCCATGGCGGAAACCGACTCCAAATCCGTTCCATCCGTCACGCCGGCCGCGGGCCCTTCCGTGCCCAAGGTTGACGCGCCGCGTGAGGTCGCGAACAAGAGCGACAAAGAGCGCTTGTTGCGTGCGATTCGTATGTCGCTCGACATCGAAAGCGCGACCGTTCGCGCCAACACGCAGCATTTCAACAAAAGCCGCTATCGCGCCGCAGCGAATTTTCCCGACTACGACGCGTTGAAAGACGAAGCGCGCGCCATCAA
>JAFAZL010000355.1 GCA_019239815.1 Acidobacteriota bacterium | reverse complement strand
TTGGTCGCGAGACGCGTGCCGAGGCCGAGACGGTGTCAGTCACCTTTGATCAGCCACTCGTGATGTCTGGAGAAAATTGTAACGATGATCACGTCGCTACGGTGACGTTCGTACCGATCACGGCGAGCGACGAAGAGAGTCTTGGATGTGTGTGCCTGATACGCGGGAAGAGTGCGCCTTCAAGTGACGAGCATAAACTGTTGCATGCCTTGGCGAGTCATGCGGCGCTTTCGTTGGAGAACTTCAGACGATTTTCGCAGCTGGAGCGCTCAAAGCGTCAGTGGGTCGAAGATATCGACGCAATCAGCGATTACATCGTGGTGCACGACCGGTCGTTTCGGATCGTGCGCACGAACCGTTCTTTAGCGTCGCACCTTGGAGTGCCGCCCGCAGCGCTCGTTGGCGATCCAATGAGCAGCTTGCGGCAAATTGCCGAAACGCGAACCGAGCTTCCCTGCCCGTTCTGCCGAGACACTCAACAACCGCGCGAAGAATACATCGTAGCGTCGCCAGAGCGGATTTTTCTTATCTCGACATCGCGGACGCCCGGAGTCTCAGACGACGATACGCGCACAATTCACGTCTTGAAGGATATGACCGATCGGCGCGAGGCTGAGCGGCGCTATCGCGAGTTGTTTGACAGCATTCAGGAAGGGTTGTTTTTCGCCACGCCCGACGGGCGATTCCTGGACGTGAATGATGCGATGGTCCGGATGCTCGGATACAGCTCGCGCGAGGAGCTTCTCAGGGCCGATGTAAGCACGCATTTGTATCCGGTTGCAGCCGAGCGCGAACGATTTTTTTCGGCGCTATCAAAGCGCGGCGTTTTGCGGAATTACGAAGAGACGCTTCGACGCAAAGACGGCACGCTACTCCATACGCTGCAGAACATCACGGCCGTCCGCGACGCTGCAGGAAAGATTATCCAGATTCGTGGATTGATGCTCGACGTTACCGAGCAACGGACCTTTCAGTCACAGTTGCAACGCGAGCGCGATTTCAACCAGAAGATCCTGAACACCACGCAGAGCATGATCTTAGTGCTCGATACAGCGGGATTGATCAGCTATGCGAACCGGCGCGCCTTTGAGTCCGGCTATCGCGAAGACGAGCTAATCGGGCATCGGCTCGTGGACTGGGTCGAGACCGCGCAACGTGAAGACTTTGAGGCGGCGCTCGAGACGACAGCGCATGGGCACCAAGTTGAAAACCTCGAGCTCCGTGTGCGCCGCAGCGATACATCCATGGGCCACTTTTCGATCAGCTTAAGTCCCATGCGCGACGAATCAGGCGCTGTGAATAACGTGGTCGTGGTAATGACCGACATCACAGATGCGGTATTGCTCCAGGCAAAGCTCGCGCACTCGGAGAAGATGGCGACGATCGGACGGCTCGTTTCCGGCGTGGCGCATGAAGTCAACAATCCGCTCGCGGCGATTTTGGGATTCACCGATTTGCTGCTGGAAAACCCAGCGATTCCGGCAAATGCGCGCGAAGATCTTCAAATTATTTTGCACGAGACGCAGCGGACGAAAGACATCGTGCAGGATTTGCTGAGTTTTGCCCGGCAGCGGCCAGTTCAGCGCGAATTGGTTCAGGTAAATGCCGTCCTGCGACAAACAATCAAGTTGCGCAGTTACGATTTTGCGAGCCACGGCGTTGAGGTGCTCGAACAATTTGACGAACACCTGGCACATGCGCTGGGTGACGCGCAGCAGCTTCAGCAGGTTTTCTTGAATATTCTCAACAACGCCTATGACGCGGTGCAGGAAGCCGGCCAGCGTGGACGAATCGCGATTCGGACGTCGCTGCAAGGCTCAAACATCGAAGTCGCCATCACCGACAACGGCACAGGCGTGACGGACACCGAGCGAATTTTTGACCCGTTTTACACGACCAAGCAGGCGGCGAAAGGCACCGGTCTCGGCCTGAGTATTTGTTACGGCATTGTGCGGGCGCACGGCGGCGAAATTCTGTGTCGCAACAACGAGAACCAGCCTGGGAGCACATTCATCGTGCGCATTCCGGTGGCGACTGAAGCGGCTACGGCGGCGGCGATTGCCAAAGAGGCGGGACGATGAGCGTCTCGCCGATTCTCCTGATTGAGGACGAGCCATCGGTGACCGCTTTTCTGCGTGCCGCATTGGAACGACGCGGATACGCGGTCGAAGATGCGGCATCCGGTGCCGAAGGACTCGAAAAACTCGGCGACCGGGAATATTCGGGCGTGATTTCCGATATACGAATGCCGGGCTCCGTGAATGGCGCTGAAGTTCATGCGTGGATTCAACAAAACCGGCCGGAACTTTGTACCCGCATCATTTTGATCAGCGGTGACACCGCGAACAGCGAGACCCAGCTCCTGTTGAAGCAAAGCGGTACACCGTGCATTGAAAAACCGTTTCGAGTGCAGCAACTACTCACTGTAGTGGAGAAGACCTTCGGGAAACCATGAGCACTGACCTAAAAACTCGCATGCTGGTAGTGGATGACGAGCAGAGTATTCGTCGCTTGTGCATGACCATTGGCACGTCGCTGGGGTTCGTTTGCAGCGAGGCAGAGAGCGCAGAAGCCGCGATCGCGCGGCTGGATGCTGAGGCGCCGGATCTCGTGCTGACCGATCTGAAGTTACCGAATCAGTCGGGTGTCGATCTGCTTCGCCAGATAAAAGCGCAACTGCCGCGCGCGGAAGTCGCGATCATGACCGGACATGGCTCGATTGAGTCGGCGGTG
>JAFAZL010000174.1 GCA_019239815.1 Acidobacteriota bacterium | reverse complement strand
GAAGCTGTGCGTATTTGGCGATTTGTGCTCGCCGTATGATTGCACCAGCGAAGCAAGCTCAGCTTGAGCTTGCGCGGGCGTGAGGTTCGGCTTCAACCGCCCCAGCAAATAGTAATTGTGCGATCCCCGTCCACCCGGATTGGCCGGATCGAGTTGCAACGGAGTCCAGACACGCGCGGGATCACTTTCACCCGGAGGGAACTGAAAACTCGGAGGCATAACGCCGATGATCGTGGCCTTTTTGCCATCAAGCAAGGTTTCATGGCCGATGATATCGGCATCGCCGCCGAAGACCGACTTCCACGTTCCATACGAGATATCCGCCACGAGCGGTGCACCGGGCGCATCGTCGGCGGGGCTAGTCAACCGTCCCATCATCGGCGAAACGCCCAGGGTCTCCATCAATGTTCCGCTGACGTAGGCGGTGGTCAGCCGGACTGGCTGTGTCTTGCCCCCCAGGTTCGTGCCTTGTACACCCCAGGCGTCGAGGGTGGCCCAGGAATTCGTGTCCTTGCGGAGATCGAAAAACTCCGGCGCAGAGGTCCAGAAGCGAGGTAGACCGCCGTTCGGAAAAGTGGGGAACTCGGTGTAGACACGAACCAGCTGATCGGGATGGGAGTAGGGCAGTGGACGTAGCAGGACGGCGTTCACGACGGTGAAGATTCCCGTCGTCGCCCCAATGCCGAGCATCAGGCAGAGCACCGCGGCCATGGTGAAGCCGAAGTTCTTGCGCATCATCCGCAGCGCGAACAACAGATCCTGCTTGAACGTTTCCATTTTTTGCCCCCACTCGTATGCAGCTACGCGCAACCGGTTCACTAAGTTCCGTCCAATATCAGACGGGCTAGAGATAGCAAGCACTTCAAGCCACGGCCGTTATCGGGTGTTGGACCGCCTGTTTCTTCGAGTTCTTCCATCGCGTTCGCCAGATCGATAGCCCGATCATGGCCAGGAAAATAATCGCCAAGCCTAATGTCGCCAGCGCAATCCCGCAATTACCCTTGGGAAGAATGGACAAACGCCCGTACACAAACTCGATGTGAACCCAGTATGCGAGCAGGGAAGTCTGGCCGAGTTGGATGATCGGGCTGAACCCGCGTTCGGCGAAACCCCATCGGCACCACGCATAGCAGAGAGACAAAATGATCAGCAGAACGCCGCACCGCATCAGCAGAAAGTTGGGGCTGGTGTGCCAGTAATCGTAGATTGAGGAGTCGTAGATACGCACCGGGCTGAGATCGAATGCGATCGCCAGCAAGCAGGCTGCGACTCCGGTTCCCCCGAGGGCGAAAAACGCGGCGTTCTGGCGTTGCTTGGCGAAATCGGAGAAGAGGAAGAATCCGACGGCAAGGCCAGCAAAAGCGAAGGCGATCCACGGAAACATCGGGAAGAGCCACGGCTGTGGCGCTTTGAAGGTGTGCACGCCGTTGAAGTACGTTTCGACTTCCCACGGCAGCAGGCTGAATCGGCGATTCCACATGAATGGAGTGGCAAGTGCTACCGCCGTTGCTGCCGCGATCGCTGCGGCGATGCTGCGCGTCCGCATGCGCGACAAGACATCGATTTCGTTCCTAGCCTCTGCTCCGCTCTGTGCACTCCGTGGTGAATTCTCGTTGCCTGATGCCGCGCCGGCCAACCAGCAGAGTATGCCCATCATCATCATCGAGATGCCGAGCATGTTGAGGATGTCGACGCGAAAAAGATCGGTCCAAGGGGAGACGCCAATACCAAGGGCGTATTCTTGAATGCGAAACAAAATTCCAAGGCCGAAGATCTCGGCGCCGCGAAGAATTGTCTGTTTCGCGATTGCGGCTCGATCCGTGCCGCGATCGCGCAATTTTTCGGTTACGAGCGCGAACGAGATTCCCGCGAGAAAAATGAAGAGGGGAGCGGGCAGCGTCCCACCAAGTTGCGACCAGGCGTAGAGACTCGAACGTTTCGCATCGGGGCTGAGCCACGAGTTGTAGCAGTGCGTCTGAAACATCAGCACGCACGCCAGTCCTCGCATCCAGTCAATGTAGCTGAGTCGTCTCAATCCTGAGCGCACACCGAAGCTGTGCGCATTCCTCCGTCCTAAGGACTCGATTCTTCCCGGAGCGTTCTCAGAAGTCGAACGATTTTCTGCTTTCGACCATCAACTGTCGACTTCCTGCCCTTGCGTTACAATTCGCTCTTGCCGCCAAAACATCAAATCGGTCCGGTTGGCGCCTTCGCGGTTTGGGCGGGGCTGACGCTCATTGGCATCATCTACGCCGTGGTTGCCCGCTTTGGCCGAGGCGATTCCGCCGCGACACTCACCACATTCTCCATATACATCGCCGCAGCTATTTTCTTTGCCAATCGAGAACTTCTCGAGTTTGTTCGCTCTCGCTTCGGGTCCGCAGCCGGTTATCTTCTCGGCGCGGCTGCGTTTCTCGCCTACCTGATCTTCGTCGTTGGAACCGGTTCTTTCACATTCGCACGCGTCGGGGCCGTCTTCATTTTTATTTTCGTGCCGCTTGCGCTGGCTAGTACCGCGCGTCGCGCCGCGCCGGGGGCGTGGCAGGACTACCTTACGATCGCTGGCGTTTGGACCGCGGTGAAATTTTCGCCGACGCATGATTTGTGGCCATCGCCCGGTGGTGTTCGCTTTGCTTACATTCTCACGGTCCTCCTGTGCGTGTCCGTTGCCATTGCGGCATTTTTGCTCGTACGAGAGTTCGAGGGCACCGGCTACAACATCGGATGGGGCCCGCGCTGGTCTCTCTACATATTCGGCAGCTTCCTTGTGTTTGCTGCGATCGCGATCCCACTGGCGACCGCGATGCACTTTGTTGAATTCAGGCCTCACTGGCGAGAGCTGAGGGCACTGCCGCTGATGTCGCTGGCGATTCTTTGCTTCACCGCGTGGCCGGAGGAGTTTTTGTTTCGCGGGTTATCGCAGAACATGTTGCAGAGGACCGCGAAAAACGAAACTGTCGGTTGGGTGATCGCCTCGATTTTGTTTGGTTTTTCGCATATCACGAACATGGGGTTTCCGAACTGGCGGTACGTCTTGCTGGCGTCGATCGCCGGGATGTTTTACGGGTGGACATGGCGGAAGACACAGTCGATGTTTGCGTCGGCGATTGTGCACGCGCTAGTGGATGCGCTGTGGCATTTCCTCTTTCGGACGCTTTGAACTACTAAAAATCCAACTCGATCCTGGGAAAAGTTGAGAGGGCCCGTGAGCGTCGGACCCATTCTCCTTTCTCTATTCGAACTCCGCAGTTCCTCGTTCGAACACATCATTTTCGTGTTCGAACGCTTCACTTCGTTATTCGAATAACCGTATCGTAAATAGTAATTGACAAGGCATGTTTTCTCTGGTATCCTTTCCCGTGTCAGTCGCGCCCCATTCGGAATCTCTCCTTCACGATCGCAATCTCCCAGTCCCGAGGATTTTCGATTTACGCCTCGCTCCAACCCCATTAGAATCAATCACCTCCACACTCTTGTTTTTCGTAGATTTCGCAATCCACTCAAAGGGAACAACTTGCGCACTCTTAAGAAAATATGGGGGTATGCCCCCATCTTGGTTCCTGCGAACGCGAAGGGCCAAGCGAGGCCCGGAACACTCAGGGCTTGGCAGCGTTGGGGGAGTCAGTCGGTGGCGGCAGTTGGGGGACGCGGATGATGACTTCACCGGGTTTGGCGCGTTGCAGTTCTTCGCGGGCGATACGTTCGATGGCGTGCGGGTCGGACTTCAGGGCTTTGACTTGATCGCTGAGCTGGATGTTTTCGGAGTTGAGGCGGTCGATATCTTTGCGGACGCGCTGGATTTCGAGTTGCGTGCGGCGCATGGCGATGAAGCCGTGCGTGCCAAAGATGTCGTGGACGACGAGGGCGAGGACGAAGAGGCCGAGGACCGTGCGGCCGTGCTGCTTCAGGAATTCGCTGATCTGATTTTCTACGGTTTCGTTCACTGCGCGAGAACCCACTTCGTCGCCTCTTCCGTCAGCTTCGCGGATGCCTTTGCGCTGTCGGCTTCGATATAGAGCCGCAAGAGCGGCTCGGTGCCGGACAAGCGCAGCAGCATCCAGCTTCCGTCGTCGAAGACGAATTTTGCGCCATCGGTGCGATCGACCGATACAACTTTCCGGCCAAGAAGTGTCGAAGAATCCACGGCGACCTTCTTGATCGCGTTTGCTTTCTGTTCGTCGCTGAGATGGAGATTTTCGCGGACGGGCCAGAATTGGCGTCCGAGTTTCTTGAAGAGAGCGGCTACCTGCTCTTCGATCGAACCGCCGCGAGCGGCGAGCATTTCGGCGACGAGCAGGCAGGCGAGGATGCCGTCCTTTTCGGGGACGTGGCCGCGGATGGTGAGGCCGGCGCTCTCTTCGCCGCCCATAGCGATTTTGTCTTCGCGGATGAGCTGGCCGATGTATTTGAAGCCGACGGGAGTCTGGTAGGTGGTTTGGCCGTGGGATTTTGCCGCGGCGTCAATCATTTGGGATGTGGCGACGCTGCGAGCCGCGGGCATGTTCCAGCCGCGCGATTCGACGAGATAGTCGTAGACGAGAGCGAGAATGTGATTCGGAGAAACCCAGGTGCCGTCGCGATCGATGATGCCGAAACGGTCGGCGTCGCCGTCGGTGGCTAAGCCCGCGGCTGAGCCGGATTTTTTTACGGCGTCACGGAGCGGAGCAAGATTTTCTTCGGAGACGTCGGGGCCGGTGCCGTCGAAGAGCGTGTCGCGATTGGTGCGCATCGCGGTGATTTGGACACCGTGGTCGTGGAGAACTTTGTCTAGATAGCCGGCGCCGCAGCCGTGGAGGGCGTCGACGACGAATTTGGCCTTGCCTTTTTTGAGTACGTCGAATTTGACGAGTTCGCCGAGGCGCTTGAGGTAGGTGTCGCGGAGATTCACCATTTCGGATTTCGTGTTTTCGTGGCGCGGCGGCTTGGCGATCGGGCCTTGCGCTGCGAGCTTGGCGGCGCGGGCTTCGATGTCTTTGGTGACTTCAGGAAGTGCGGGTCCCGCATCCGGGCCGGAGAATTTCAGGCCATGGTATTGGGCGGGGTTATGGCTGGCGGTGAAGTTGATGGCGCCGTCGATCTTGGTGCGCTGGATTTCGTAGGCGACGGCGGGGGTGGGCGTAAAAGTCTCGCAGAGGAGGGTTTTGATTTTGTGTTGCTGGAGAATGTCGACGGCGAGTTGCGAGAATTCTTCGGAATAGAAGCGGGGGTCGTAGCCGACGAGGATGGTGGAGTTTTTCTTGGCGTCGTTGACGTGCCCGGCGATGGCGGTGACGGCGAGGCGGACGTTGGCGAAGGTGAAATCGTCGGCGATGAGCCCGCGCCAGCCGGAGGTGCCAAATTTGATGGGGGATGTAGGTGAGGCTGATGGAGATGGTGTCATGGCGGGGTATTCTAGCGCGGGGACGGCGGAAAAAAATAGTTGGTGTGATGCTGTAGGGGCGGAGGGCGATTGATGGTGGCTGGAAAAGGAAAATGCGTAGTGTTGGTGACCTGCGGGTCGATGAAGGAGGCGCGGAAGATTGCGCGCGGAGTTGTGGAGAAGAGATTGGCGGCTTGCGTGAATATTGCGACGGCGGCGGTGGAGTCGATTTATTGGTGGAAGGGCAAGGTGGAAACGGGGCGGGAGTTTTTGTTGGTGATGAAGACTGTGAGTTCGCGGTTAGGGGAGTTGGAGAAGGAAGTGAAAAGGTTGCATAGCTATGAGGTGCCGGAGTTTGTGGTGATAGAGATTAAGTCTGGATCGAAGGAATACTTGCACTGGGTGGCAGAGAGCGTGCATTGAAGTAGAAATTGTGCCGAGATGGGGCGCAGCAGTGCTGCGCCCCTACATAGTCTCGGCAGCGGATTGTTAAAAGACGAGGCGGAGGCCCAGCTCCATGGTGCGGGAGCCGCCGTCGAAAGCAAATTTATTGAGGAACGTCGGCGAAGTGACAAAGATGTAGCCGGCGTTCAGCGGGTTGGCGTTGGAGTTCTGATCGATCGTGCCGTTGTTGGTAGGCAGACCGATGCTCGGATTGCGGTGGTTGAAGGTGTTGTACGTCTGGAAGCGGAACTGGAGCGAGGTGCGCTCGGTCAGTTTGTTGGTCTTGAAGATTGACATGTTCCAGATGTTGAGTCCGGGCGTGCTGACGGTGTTGCGACCCGTGGTGGGCATGGTGCCGACGCCGGCCTGGATGAAGCGAGCGGCCGGATTGGCGGCGACGTAGCCGACGATGTTGGCGTCGGCGCAGGTCGGAGAAGTGGCCGTGGCGATGCGCGTAGCGCCGCCAGCGCCGTCGTTGCAGAGCGGGTTGACGATGGAGCCGGTGAGGCCAACGCCCGCCGGATTGAAGATGGTGCGA
>JAFAZL010000820.1 GCA_019239815.1 Acidobacteriota bacterium | reverse complement strand
AGTCCACGCCGGCAAAATCCCGTCGTGAGACTGTTCGTCGGTGATCACGATGAGTCGGTGCAGCTCGCGCCATTCGCGCTTCTCCCGCAGCGTTTCCAGTGCGCGCTTCAGATACGTCGCCGAGTGCGCCTGTGAACCCGTGATCGCGTCTCGCAACGCGAACCCGCGCCGCGGAGGCAGCTCAACGCATGCACTCGAGAAGGTCGCCATGCACAAATCCTCGGCCTTCTCTCGCAGCAAGATCGCAAGACCCACTGCGGCATCCATTCGAGTGCTCTCGCTTTTCGCCGAGAGCTGGCTGTCCATCGAACCGGAAACGTCTACAACCAAACCGGTGGACCCCGTCAACTTCGGCAAATCTGCGATCGCCTGGAACATCGCCTTCTCCAGCGAGTCCTCGAGCTTCGGCGCGTAGCGTGCCGCCGTCAAAAATCGAAACGGCAGCGCCCGCTTCACGCCCTTCTCGAGCCGTTCGCGGATCAGCTTCGGCTCCACGCCCGCGGCCAGCATCAGCCGCAGGTTGCGCAGTGCCGCGAGTCCACCCAATTTGCCTTCGCGAAGCAGCCGTTCGAAGTTCTCGCGCTTGTCCTTCCCTGCGGACAAAGCAACCTCCCACGTATCGGGAGACTCGATCGTGTTCTCGACGAGTTTCTTCCAAACGGCTGCCTGCTCGGCATCCTTGGGTTTCGCGTGGCACAGGAACAGCACGTCGCGAAGTTTTACCGCCGCTTCGCGGTCGTACTTCGCAAGCTGATAGGCGTCGAACTTCACGAACGCCCGCGCCAACCCGCGCTTCGAACCCGCCGAAAGCGGCTGCTTTTTCTCCTTCCAGTACAGCGCAACGAACTCACCGAGTTCGTCCGCTCGCTGGATCACGCGCTCGAGCGCATCCGCCACGAGCGGTCCGGAGCCTTTTCGCCGCGCCAGTTCGCGCACTAGGAAGAGCGGAGCGTGACGAAGCTGCATCGCTTCGCGCGCTTCGCAAGCGAGAGCCGCCACATCCGCCGGTTCGCTCTGCGCCACGAGGCTTGCAACTCGCTCCGCGATCTCGCTTCCCTTCTCGTAAAACGCGTCTTCCCAGAGCAAGCACGTCAACACCGAGCGCCGCAGCTCCGTCTTCGCATCGACGCGCTGCGCCTTCGCTCCTTCGTGTGTTTGTGCCTCCACTCGCCGAAACATCTGCTTCCAAACATTCATCTTCATCACCGCTCCTCCTTTCCTTGCCTCTCGGCAATCTCATGCACGGGCGCAGCACTGGTGCGCCCCAAGTCCGCAAGAACTCCAAAACTGAGTTCCTGCTTCTCGCGTCACTGCTGGACGGGAACAATCGGCAGAGACATTGGCGCTCTACCACTGAGCTACTGGCCCCCGGTTGATGGACCAGGTGGGATTCGAACCCACGACCTCCCGCGCCCACAGGCGAAGTAACCCTGACCTTCACCACGTCCAACCTCGTTGCTCCGCCGCTTCGAAGTCCGCGACGCGGCGAAGCCTACTCACTGCACCATCCTGGCTTCTCGCGGCTCAATGTGCAGCTTGCCGTCCCAATTGCTAACGCAAACAATGTCACCCTCATCGATCCGCAACATCCCGGCTAGCCACTCCGGAATTGTGATCTTCAAGCACGGCCCTTCCACTTCGGAGATGCCGCGCGAGCAAGCCACAAACTCCGTCCCCCCGTCTTCCAACGGAATCATCAGCGTCAGCTTCCCGTTCACCAACAGCACCGGCCCCTGCAATGACGTCTCTCCCATTTGCGCGTCCTCCTTTCGTTTTCACTCTCTGCCTGCCCCGGCGCGGATCGGTGGTGACCAATCGCGATCCGCGCCGGACAAATCAAAACCGGGAGGAACATCCGAGCCGGAGTTGCGAGGCGTTGCGCCCCACATCGTGAGTCAGACGAAGTAACTCCGCTCTCCACCATCCCGGTAAAAACTCCATCAAACCATCTGCCGGAAGGAACAACCGCACAGGGTCGCGGGTATCCGTTTTCTCCCGCTTGGTCGGTGGAAGTATCCCTGCGCTCCACCATTCCGGCATTCCCTTCACCTAACCTCTCGGTGTCTCGAAAAATTCCATCTCTCTCAAATCGTCCATCGCGTGAAGACACACGTTCGCCCCATTCCCGAATGCAGCTTTCGCCGCAATCGAAAATTCCGTTAACTCTTCTCCGCGAAAGTCTTCCGGGAGGAACAAT
>JAFAZL010000167.1 GCA_019239815.1 Acidobacteriota bacterium | reverse complement strand
TTTGCCAGATTTTTTGCAGATCGGGTTCGTCGGATGTGAATTTCGCTTTTTCTTCAAACGGGAAGGCGCTGAACCAGCTTTGTAAGTGGCTGAGTTGAACTGGCTCGTCGGCGGTGGTTATGTCGATTTGAAGATAGCGCCATGTGCGCCATACAAGAGGCTGATATTCGCGATCGCTTTTGCCATCGAGCAGAAATTCGTCATAGATACCGACGATGTGCTTGCCTTCGATTTCGTTGCGATTCCCCTTTTCGCCCTTGGCGTCGAGAAGCGCTTCCGAATATTTCAATTGAACGGACGCGCCGGTGCCACCGCTCGCCGTGAACTCTGGGTAGGCCGTTGTGAGATAGCCGCGATCCACTAGCAACGTCGCATGGGAATGGGGCGCAACTTTGATTTCGGAGCTTTCTGCATCGCCGACGACCTCCGCGCCCGACTTGCGCTTGATCGTGCCCATCGGCTGCTGCTCCATCGCCATTTGTGGGAGCGGATCGGCTGTCAGTTGCCAATTGTTTTCCTGAAGCGAAGCGCCACGTCCCGCACTGGAACCAATCGCCACGGCCTTTTTCCATTCTAGCCCTGGAGTGTTCCCGGCGGAATTCCATCCCCATGCGTAGGTCGCACCATCGATGCGCAGGCACGGCTCGGCGGCGTAGTAATAGCCGCCCAATTCCTGCGGCTTGGGCAACGTTCGAATCGATTTCTCGACGGCGACGTCCCAGTCCGCACCCGTATTCACTGCGTTTTCTATTTCGGTCGCTCCGCCGAGCAAGAATGCGGTACGGTCGGAAATCTGTGCGAGAGCCGAGCGGCCGCCGAAGTTCCAAACGACTGCCGCGAATATGTTGTCGCCGGATTTGAGCAACGGCGCGACATCGAATGTCTCGTAGTGCCAGTGGGCGAGATCACTGCGTGCCGGGCCGCTTCCGGCACGCCGGCCGTTGACGTAGAGGACAAAGCGATTGTCGGCACTTACGTTGACGACGAAACGGTGTGGCGCGCTTGCGAGTTCAACATGCTTGCGGAAATAAAGGACTGCTTCGTCGCGAGCGGGCGCGTCGTCGGAGGTGATCCATTTTGCGGGCCAGAGCTGTGCTTTCAAGTCGGATGGCAGTTGAGACTCGCCTGAAGTCGCGACCGCCAGGATCAGGATTGTCGCGAAACTCACACGCAACAGGAACGCACGGTGTTCGACATAGATATGAAAGCCCCTTCGTTGGGAAAGACTGCCGATCACGATTTCTGAAAGTCCGCGAAAGTCTTTCCTTGCTCCGCCAAGCGCTTCAACAACGGGGCTGGCCGCCAGTTTTCGCCGTGGATTCGTTCAAAGTCACACACACGATCGTGGACTCTCTTAAGACCGACGGTGTCGGCATAAAACATCGGACCGCCGCGATGGGCCGGGAAACCATACCCATTAAGATAGATAATGTCGATGTCTACCGCACGCAAAGCGAAGCCTTCGTCCAAAATGCGCGCGCCTTCATTGACGAGCGCGTAGATGCACCGCTCGACGATTTCGTCGGACGAGATTTCGCGTTGGTCGATTCCCTTCTCACGGCTCCAACCGCGAACCAATTCGGTGACCTCGGGATCGGGAATCTGACGGCGCTGCTCGTCGTAGCGGTACCAACCCGCGCACGTCTTCTGTCCGTATCGGCCCATTTCGCAGAGTCTATCTTCGGGAAGTGGCTGACGGACGCCGGGCTTTTCGAGATGGCGGTGCTCTTTGCGGATGCGCCAGCCGATGTCGAGTCCTGCGAGATCCGCGACGGACAGCGGCCCCATTGCCATCCCGAAATCGTAGAGCGCGCGATCGACCGCTTCAATGCTTGCACCTTCTTCGACAAGAAACTGCGCTTCACGCCTGTAGGGATGAAACATGCGATTGCCCACAAACCCGCGGCAATTTCCGACCAGCACTCCCACTTTGCCGAGACGCTTGGACAACTGCATGGACCTTGCAATTGTCTCTTTCGACGTAGCCGCGCCACGGACAACTTCGAGCAGCCGCATCACATTTGCGGGGCTGAAAAAGTGAGTTCCTATGACTGTTTCCGGTCGGCTTGTTGCGCTCGCGATCTCGTCGATGCTGAGCGTCGATGTGTTGCTGGCCAGGACGGCGTTCGGCTTACAGACTCGACTCAACTCAGCGAAAATATCCTTCTTTAGCGCCATCGATTCAAAAACCGCTTCGATCACGACGTCAGCACTGGCGAACTCGTCGTAGGTCAGTGTCGGCGTGATCAACGCCATACGCTGATTGGCGTACTCTTGTGTGAATCGACCCCTCTTCACGGAATTCGCGTAGTTCGACCGGATCGTCGCCAAACCGCGATCGAGACCTGTCTGGTCCGTTTCCTTCAGCAGCACCGGGATTCCCGCGTTCGCGAATACCATTGCAATTCCGCCGCCCATCGTACCCGCGCCTACGACCGCAGCCGAGTGAATCGGCCGTACCTGCGTCTGCTTTGGCACGTCGGGGATTTTCACAACTTCGCGCTCGCCAAAGAATGCGTGAATCAACGCGCTCGATTCCTGCGAAAACAAACACTCGATGAATAACTCGCGTTCGCGCGCCAATCCTCGTTCGAATGGCAGCTTCGTCGCAGCCTCGACGGCGTCGATCGCAGCGAGAGGCGCGTGACGGCCGCGCAGCTTCTTCCGAGCTGTGCCGCGCGCTTTGTCAAAAATTGCCAAGTTGTCGGAGTCGGTGCCTGCGTTCAGCTTTTCAGTGCGCTCGCGTGTCTTGCGCACGGGCTCTCCGGCGACCTCGCGTGCAAACACAACGGCAGCGGCGCGCAGCTCCACTTCTTCCGACGCGCCTTCGACCAGCTTATCGATGATCCCGGCGTCGCATGCGTCGCGGGCATTGACAGGTTCACCCAGCGAACACATCTCGGCCGCTTTCGCGATTCCAACGAGCCGCGGCAATCGCTGTGTGCCGCCTGCGCCCGGGATAATGCCCAACTTTACCTCGGGCTGGCCCACCTGGGCGTTCGGGGTCGCAACTCGGTAGTGCCCCGCCATCGCCAGTTCGAGCCCGCCGCCAAACGCCGTGCCGTGGATCGCCATCACAACGGGTTTCGCACAATTCTCGACGCGTAATAAAAATGCCGTATGCCCCGGCCCACACTCGCGGCTCGCGCGCATCTTCGCGAATTCCTTGATGTCCGCACCCGCCACAAACGTTTTGCCCGCGCCGATCACTACAATTGCGCGGACATTGGCGTCGCTTTCAGCTCGAGACAATGCGGCGGCAATCCCTTCAGCAACGCCTGGACCCAAAGCATTCACCGGCGGGTTATCGATGGTTACGACTGCAATGTCGTTTTCGGTCATGTAGCGTATGAGTTCCGTCATATGAGTATCGGTCAGCGCAAAAACACGGCACGCACGTTCGCTCAGAATCTTGTCGGCGTCAATGAGTCTTCGTCAACCTAAGAACTTCGATTACACTATTCGTCAGCGCATTCGAGCCTGCGCCCCGACCAGCCGCACTAAAGCAGTGAAAGGTCCCGCTTGAACAAGTCGGTCAGCATCATCCTCGACAACTACAACTATCAGGACTACGTCGCGGCCGCGATTGAAAGCGCTTTATCCCAGACGTACAAGCCATGCGAAATCATCGTTGTGGACGATGGATCGACCGACAATTCGCAAGATGTCATACGGTCGTTTGGTGGAAAGATTAAGGCGATTTTTAAAACAAATGGCGGTCAGGCTTCTGCATTTAACACGGGTTTCTCCGCATCCACCGGAGACATCGTTTGTTTTCTGGATTCTGACGATTTGTTTCTCCCGACGAAGGTCAGTCGAGTGGTCGAGATACTGGAGCGAAATTCGCGCGAGTGGTGTTTTCACCATTTGAAATGGGTGGATCAGACGCTCACGCCTGTTGAGATGCCGGCGAGCCGCTTTTCGACGGGCGACTACGATCTTCGAGACGAGATGCGCCGGGGGGAAAGCAGCCTGATACCGCCTGCAACATCGGGCCTGGCGTTCACGAGAAACCTGCTGGAAAAGATCATGCCGATTCCGGAGACGGTGAGGATCACGGCGGATAACTATCTGAAGCTGCCCGCAATGCTTCTTGCTCCAGGATTCTACACGTCAGAGCAGCTGGCTCTGCAAAGGTTGCACCCAAGCAATATCTATACACGCAAGAAAGGTTCGACCAATCGGGCGAACGTCGAACTGAGTGTCGCATGTGGGCTCGACTCGAAATTTCCTGGCTTGCGAGTGCATTGCAATCGCATGTTTGTGAGCGGAATAGCCCTCAGCATTTTAGGCGACAAAGTAGCACCCGAAGTGGCCAGGCAGAGAAATTTATACTTCAAGTCCCGGACGTCCGCCGAGAAATTGTCGATGGCGACTCGAGTCGCTTACCGGGTGATGAAAGGGATTAAGGGCAAGGTCGCAGGTCAAAACTGATTCGACGTTCGCGACTGACTAGCGGTTCGCGGGCAGCTTCGTGCGTGCCTTTGGCGATCTTCCATCTCCAACAGCACGCGCACTATCCCGGCGCATCGCGCTGCTCATGCTACAATCAAGGATTCTCGCCATAGGGGCGTAGCTCAGTGGTAGAGCAGCGGCCTTTTAAGCCGAAGGTCGTGGGTTCGATCCCCACCGCCCCTACCAATCCTT
>JAFAZL010000132.1 GCA_019239815.1 Acidobacteriota bacterium | reverse complement strand
ACGGCGGTCGACGGCATCGAGCGCGGCGGAGGCCTCGCGCTCGTAGGTGAGGTTTTTTTCCGCGGTGGCGGCGGCCAGGGTTACCCCAAGCGCAGGTTCGAGGATGCCGTCGTGGAGCAAAACGACGTCGAGTTCGCGCTGAAGCGGGGAGACGTTGGGGAGAAGTTGGGCGAGGTTGGCGCCGGGGCGGAGCGTGAGGACGTAATAGGCACCCGCGCCTGCTTTCTCGGGCGCGGGATAGACGCCGATGGCGCGAGAGGCGCGCGCCTCGACCAGGCGACGCAAAAACTTTTCGCGCATCGCGGATTTTTCGGCGTCGTTTGAAAATGTAAAAACTTCGGCGGCGAACCAGGGTTCGAGGTAGCGGCGGACGGTGGCCCAGGAGAAGTCGGGGATATTTGCGACGACGCGGTGGGTCGGGAGAATGGTCAAACCCTCGCTGCGGGTGTTGACGAAGGTCATCATTGCCGCTTCGTAAGGCGCGGATTCAACGGATAGTGCGCTTGATGGTGCGGCGCTTGTGGCGAGCGAAGCGGCGGTTGCGGTGGCGACGGACGCAGACGCGCCTTCGACGTGTTCGGTTGCGGCTGCGACGCCGGCTGCGCTGGCGGACGCCGCGAGCGACGGACTGGATGCGGTGGCGTCTTGCGCTTCGGCGCGATCGGGGAGTCCCTGTTCGTGGGCATTTTCTTTGCGGCGCTCGTTGCGATAGGTGAGCGCGGTTTCGTAGCGGTGATGGCCGTCGGCAATGACGAGTTTTTGATCGGCCATCGCTTTATGGATGGCCTCGATGCGCTCGGGCTGCCAGATGACCCAGAGGCGGTGGACGACGTGGTATTCGTCGGTGAGTTCGGTGGCGGGGGCGGATTCGGATTCGGCTTGCGCGAGGATTTTGTCGATGACGCGGTCGGGGTCGCTGTAGAGCAAGAAGAGCTGGCCGGTGTGCGTCTGCGTGTGGCGGAGAAGTTCGAGGCGGTCGGCTTTGGGGCCGGAAAGCGTATGCTCGTGGCGGAAGACCACGCCGGCGGAATATTCCTCGAGTTTGCCGGCGCCGATAAAACCCCGGCGTGTAAGACGCTGTTGTGTGGCGGGGACGGTGTACTCCTGCGTGTAGGAATAGAAGCAGGGGCGCGTGTCCTGGACGACGATTTGTTCGCGGATCCAGTGTTGCAGTGCTTCAGCTGCGCGGGTGTAGACATTTTTCTCACCGGGCACTCCGGCGGGCGTGTCGCCAGGATATGTACGGCCCTTTTCGATCGCGATGAGGTTGTGCGGGTCGGCGGCGTAATACTTGTCCTGCATAGCGGGGGAAATTTTGTCGTAGGGCTGGGTGAGGACGTTGCCGTATAAAACTTTGCTGGCGTTGTAGCGGAAGGCGGGAAAAGGATAGACCTGAGCCATTTTGAGAAGTCTCCGGTGATGCGCGTTGGATAAGTTAGGGAATGATTTTACGCGAAGTCTTGCAAATTCCGAACTGGCCGTTGGGCGGCGACGAGCCTAGCGGAAAGATTTGAACGGCGGTTCGATGCGGTGTGAATGGGCCGCGACTTACGGAGCGGTAATTTTCTGGAAAATGTAAGGGACTCAACTTCAGCGCGCGTCGATTTTTGATTGTCCAATTTCTATTTTCCGTTTTCCAGTTTCTGGCTACTGCAGCATGGGGCGAAGTTTTGCGACAAAGACGGCAAAGTTGTCGAGCGGGACAGGTTCAATGCCGCGCGCACTGAACAGGTCGTTGATGTAATTGTGCTGCTTGTTCGAGCGATCGAGGGTGACGTCTGTTACTGCGGTGAACTCCGTGTCGAATCGATTCTCGGAATGTCGCGTGATATGCAAGACAGCGTCACCAAAGAGCATCGCGTCCGCGGCATTGCGCGAAATGGGGACCGTTTGCACGAACCCACGCACTCTTTTATAGCGGTAGCCGAAGTCCAGGCGTTTCGGGTCCGTCGCGAAGGTGAATTCTTTCATGGGCACACCTCTTTCGATGTGATCCCAAATACGCGCCTGCCGGAATACTTGCTCACAATAGCGGCGCATATCGGCGCGGCTGTCGGGCCGGCGGAGCCGCGCTTGCCGAGCGAGAGCGATGACCGCGACGCGTTCGTCGTAGAGCCGGTCGATTTCGGTGTCGATATCGTCGGCGGTCGTGGCCTTTTGTTCGGCGAGTTGCAGGGTCTGGCTCAGAGTGGCATCCCATTTTTCGAGGACTTGGAGCCACTCGGTCGTGTGGGGCATGGGGTTTCCCCGGCCGTTGCGAAGCGTGCTGCGAACGGGCCCACCGTTTTCGTTGGACTGCTTTGCGGCTCCCAAGCGGCTTTCGAGTTGGTCGCGGAGCCCACGGAGCAAGGACTCGTCGAAGCTTGGATGCAAGCGGCGTACGCGATTGAATTCGGTCGTATCCTCGATCGTGCGGATGCGGTATTCGCCGGTGTTGGGATCGTAAAGGAGTACCCCGATGTTGATCCCCTCGTCGCGGAGGAGATTGGGCACGTAGCGCAGAATGCGGTGAACGAAGATGCGTTCCGATGGTGTGTCGTTCCCGGGCTCCGCGTCGGGGGTGCCGTGATTGGGGTCGCGATTTATTTGTTCGGGCATCCTTGTCATCCTCCTTTCCGCTTACGAGTGTCTGAAGAAAACATCCTAACGCCAGTTCGGGAACGGCTGGCGGTTGCTGCGCTTCGCGTCCAGGATCAGTTCCTCCACGCGCTTTACGCGCCGCAGCAATTGCTCGAGCAGGCGTTTCAGAGCGTCGAAATCGTCGCAATACCATTCAGGGGGGACTTCCTTGGCGAATTCTTCCAAGGTTCGGTCGGTGAAATTTTCGATCCTGCGGATCCACGGGCCGAACGATTCCATCCCGGTCACGCCCTCGTAAACGCGGTTGCGCGCGTAGAGGCCTCGCAGCGGCGCGTCGGGGTAGTTCCATTCACCGGCGTTGAAGCAGAAGCCCTGGTCGATCATCACGGTCGAGTAACGTCCTTCCGCGCCCGCTGTGCTTGACGACGGGATGGGACTCGACGCTGCGCTAGTGTTCATTCGATGGCCGTTCCCCCCGGGACTGCCATGACCGTCACCGCTCTCGCTTTCACGATAGAAAAGCGTCTGGCGGCCGTTGGTGTTGCACGTCCACTTGTCGAAAACCAGCATGCCGGCGAAGTCATGGATGTTTTTCACTTCCCGCAGTTGCTCGTCGGGCAAAAAATCGTGGAGCGCCATGCGGCGCGGATCCCCTGGGTGCGCAGAGCCGAACTGCAACCCCGCGCAACACGGGGTGCTCGAACGCGGCATCTCGATGCACAACGCCGGCGTCCAGCGGATCAGGTCCGCCTCAACCTTCACAATGTCCACGCGCGGCACCGGAAGCCCCATGCGGCGCGCGATGCGGTTCCCGAGCAGTTCATTGACCAGGACGCGGGAGTGCTGGGGGTTGTTCTGAAACTTCACGACGAAGTACAGGTTGTGATCCTTGCCGTCCGAACAACGCATTAAATGCGACTGTGCGCCGCCACGCATCCGCCGGATTTGCTCCATGGCACGTATCATTTTGGTAATATACGATAAAGAAGCGGGGTCTGGAACGCAAGGATTTTTCAGTTTGGAACTGTCGCCGTGCTGGAACGGAACAGTGCTTGGACGGCTTGCTGGGAGCATGCGAGGGAACAGCAATATAGCGCCGAGGCGCGGAGCGACAGGCTCAGCGCGCGCGACGCAAAAAGAAAGGCCTCCGGAGCGACCGGAAGCCTTTTACTCCTTGTGACGGCCCGAAAGAAAAAACTAGCGCTTCTTTTTCTTCTTCGCGGATTTGGCGGCCTTTTTCGCCTTGGCCTTGGGCTTCGCTTTCGCCTTGGCCTTTTTCGCCGGCTTCTTAGCGGCTTTCTTGGCCGGCGCCGGCTTTTTGGCAGCGGCCCTTGGCGCGGGCTTCGCCGGAGCGGATTTTTTCACTGGAGCAGCCTTGGCCGGGGGAGCGGTGGAAGGCTCCTCGTCGCCCTCTTCGTCGCCGCCTATGATCAGTTCCTCTTCTTCGGTTTCGACGACATCTTCCCCGCCCAGCTCGTCGTCCTCTTCCAACCCAGACAGCTCGTCGTCTTCGAAGTTGTCCTTCTCGAGATCCATTCCGTCCTCCCCAGGGGGTATACCGCCCGAGGCATCGCATCCGGCGAGGGCCGGATGGCACGTGTCGAGTCGGTGTCGCTGCAAACGGCTGGAGTGCTTTTAAGCTGCTGCGTGCTCCAAAGCCTTGGGCGTTGTTACCGTACTCGCACGGAGGTTGTCAAGGGTTCTGGCGGGAAAACCGCGCGAAAATGCGGACGTGCAGGTCATCAAGTGAGAAGTTGCCGGTTCGAGTCTTTTGGGCGCAGCGAACGACCGAGGATACGGGGCGTTCCAACGCACCATGGTGGGCGGAAATTAGTTCTTGTCGGGTGCGGGGCTGGCGGCCTGGGCGACGATGCGGGTCTTCTTTTTGGGAGCCGCGTGAGAGCGGGACGAGGCGGATTCGGGCAGGCTTCCCTGGGTATAGATGCGTAAAACCATGCCGCGGGCGACGTGGTTGGTCTTGAGGCGGTTCCACTTTTTCACGTCGTCGGAGTCGACGCTGAAGCGGTCGGCGATGACAAGGAGTGTGTCCCCCTTGCGGACGCGATAGCTGACGAGGCGGCGCTTGGTTTCACCCTGCGCCTGGGTCGCTGGGATGAT
>JAFAZL010000102.1 GCA_019239815.1 Acidobacteriota bacterium | reverse complement strand
CCGAGCTATGCGTCGAAGTTGGGCGCGCCGCTCCTGTTCAACCACATCTAGGGCAAATGCAAAATAAAAATCCCGGGAGCGACTACGCTCTCGGGATTTTTATTTTTGTGGCAATAGCAAGCAGGTTGTATTTGAGTGCTTGTACGGCGCAAAACGCTTCGATCTTGCGGACTTGAGGCGCAGCATTCTGCGCGCCTACATGTCCGTGGTCCAATTTAAGCTTGGTCGGTGAGGTTATGTGGCGGGGTAGAGGCGATCGAATTCGGGGTCGCCGTGGAGCAACGCTAGATCGGGGTCGCGTCGCGCCCAGATGGCATCCTTGAAACCTTCCTCATAGGCTTTACGCAATGCGTCGAGGGCTTCGGCTTTGCGACCGAGGCCGCAATAGTTGCACCCAGCGTTGTATAAGATCGAAGCCTCATTCGCGCGCAATGTGATGGCCAGGCCGGTCTCGCGGAGTGAGTCCTCGACCCTGCCGACGTCAGCGTAGTCTCCACCGAGAAGAATTCGCGCTCGGGCATCCTCAGGCACCTGTTTCAAGTGATTCTCGAGCGCGGCCATGCGCCTTTGAATCAAATTCTTGCTTGCTTCGAGCTTGCCGAGCGCGCCGAGCGCGTTTCCGATGGGAACGTAGACGTTGTAGTCTTCGCCACTGGCCGCGACCGCGGGTTCCATGATCTCGACAATTTCCTGATAACGGCCGGCCGAGAACAGCGCGCGACAAAGCAGGTAATACGCGCCCTCGCATTCGTGCCTGCGTTCGATCGCTTTGCGCAGCATGCGAACGGCTTCGTCGTGAAGACCGGTCGCATAGAGCACCCATGCCTGGCTGACCTGCACCTCGGGAAGATCCCAACGCAAAGCGACGGCGCGGCCTGAGGCTTCGCGGGCGCGCTCGACCCAGACCGGATCGCGGCTGAAGTTGCAAAAATACATCGCGCACGCATTGGCGCAAGCGGCGTAGGCGAGTGCGAAACTTGCGTCGATCGCAACGGCGTTCTCAAACATCTGCAGTGCGAATTCGAGGTCCTGACGCGTTTGACGCCGTGCATACCGTTTCCCACGTAGATACAAATCGTAGGCCTGAAGATTTTCGGTGGGCTTGATGGCGAGTGCTTCGAGTTCCTGCGGCGAAAGCGTTACGCGGAGAGCCTCGGCAATTTTTCGCGCTATTTCGTCCTGGAGCTCGAACACGTCTTTCATTTCGCGGTCGTAGCGCTCGGACCACATCGGGAAATCGGTTTGCGTGTCGACCAACTGCGTGGTGATGCGCAGGCGATTGCCGGAACGGCGGATGCTGCCGGTCAGCACAAAGGCAGCGTGCAGTTGCTGGCCGATTTGCGCCGGCGTCACGGTTTTGTCTCGAAACGCCAAAACCGTAGGCCGGGAAAGGGTGTTCAAGCCGCGAATTTTGGAAAGTTCGGTGATGATGTCTTCGGTAATGCCGTCGCGAAGATATTCGTCCTCTTTGGCGCCGCTTAGATTCTCGAAATAAAGAACGGCCAGCGATTTTGGGGCGGCTTTGGCAACGCCGGAACGCGAGTCGGTCAGCTCTTGCGCCTGCGCGCGCTTGGGTCCGGAATCCAGATCACGCTTAAGGCGGTTGAGATCGGTTTTCAATTCGGTGGCCGATTGGCAGCGAAGATTGCGGTCTTTTTCCAGGAGCTTGTTGAAAATGCGCTCCAGATCGCCGGGAATCGCACTGTTCACTTGAGTCGCAGGACTAGGATCGCGATTCAAGATGGCGTCGAAAATGACGGCGGATGTGTCGCCGCGAAACGGGAGGCTGCCGGTCGCCATTTGATAGAGAACAGTGCCGACGGAGAAAAGATCGGAGCGCGCATCGACAAGTTCTCCGCGCGCCTGCTCTGGGGACATATAGGTGATGGTTCCGACCGACATGCCGGGCGACGTGAGTTGTTCGCCGACGACGGTGTCGAGGCGAGAAACACTCGATTCGCCGTTGGAATTCAGACTCGGTCGCTCAATTTTGGCCAGGCCAAAGTCGAGAATCTTCACCTGATTGCGTGGAGTGATGAAAATATTCGCCGGCTTGATATCACGATGAACGATGCCCTTGGCGTGGGCTGACTCAAGTGCGTCGGTGATCTGGATGGCGAGCGGTAAGAGCTGCTCGACGGGAAATGGCTGGCGGCCCATTTTTTCGGCCAGCGTCTGGCCTTCGAGCAATTCCATGACGATGAATTGCTGGCGGTCGTGCTGTTCGATGGCGTGGATGGTGCAGATATTGGGGTGGTTCAGAGAAGACGCTGCCCGGGCTTCGCGCTGGAAACGTTCGAGGAGCTGGGCATCCTGGGCCATTTCATCGGGGAGGAACTTCAGCGCGACTTTGCGCCCAAGGCGCGTATCATCGGCTTCGTAGACGACACCCATGCCTCCGCTGCCCAATTTGCGCGTGATCGTATAGTGAGAAAGACTTTGTCCGACCAGAGAAGGACCGCTCGCCATGGTGTCGGAGATACTAGACTCGGTGACGAGAGTGGTCAAGCAAGTGCGACACAAGCATGCCGGAAATCAGCGGGCGCTCCGTTGACTTGGCTTGGGTGCGCGGCCTAAGATGCGCTTGATCCTCGAAGTGCGTGTCCCACTTCCCCTTTCCGTTCGGAGGTCGGCGTGACCGACTGGAGATTTGCTCAGAAGATTCCCTCAGAGGAACTGGCTCAATTGCATTTGTATTCGTTCAAGAAATGCGTTTGCGGGGCCGAGATCGAATTTACGATCACGGTGAAAGAGTTCGCCTGCCCACCGCCGGGACAGCATTTCAAGTTCTTTGCCCAGGCAGACAAAGAGATCAATCAGAAAGTGGCGCCGTTTCTTCCATCGGGATGGGGCAATTCGATACTCGAGGCGTTGACCGGCTGCACGCGCGCAATCCGCGAGTTTCCGTGCGAAGAGGCTGCGACAGCAACCGAAAGCGGCAAAAGCATTTAGTTGAGCTTCAGAGATTTGTATTCGTTTTCTTGATGTAGCATTGCCCTGGATTTTGCGTGTGCCCGGAGGCCCTTACTTGGAAGTATTGCGCAGAGAGATCCTTCCCGGCATTTATGTGCTGGAGTGCCGGGGCTCGCTCTTGATCGGAGTACCATGCACGCGATTGCAACTGGCCGTTGAAGACCTGCTGGCTGAAAAGCACACTCGCGTTGTTCTCGATCTCACCAATGTGTCGCGAGTGGATAGCGGCGGGCTGGGCAAAATTGTGAATTGCTTATCGCGTCTGCGGATGGCGGGCGGAACGATGCATATGGCTGGGGTCAACGACACCGTCATCGGACTTTTCAAGCTGACGAAGGTGGATCGCATCGTGAAGTTATTTCCAACTGCGGCAGCGGCCGCGCAAGATATAGCGTCGCAACCATCCTCGCCAGCGTAGGGCTTCAGACTCATTCCCTCCCATTCGATTGAAAATTGCATTGTACGATGCGATACGGGCAGGGCTTGGCCGTTGCGTTGGTACGATATTGGAGCTATAGTACTCCGTATCTGGAGTTTAAGGAAAAGGATACTTGGCTACTCTAAATCCCTTCGGTGCTGGAATTGACTGGGAACGACCGGCCGACCTATCGGACAAGGAAGTGCAACGGCGATTGGGGCCTGCGGCGGTGCGCGCGTTTCTTAAGCTGTGCGAATTATGGCAATTGCGCGACGAAGACGCTCGACAGCTGTTGGGCGGCATCTCCAACGGCGCGTTTTATGAGATGAAACGCAAGGCGCGCGGAACACCGGATCAAGACCGGATGACGCGAGTCTCGATCCTTATTGGAATCTTCAAGGCGCTGAACATTCTTTATGGCAGGAAGCTAGCGGACCGGTGGGTGCAGCTGCCGAATCAGAATCCGATCTTCGGTGGGGAGACACCTCTGGCCTACATGATCAAGGGCGGGCAGCCGGCAATGCTGCGCGTGCGGCAGCTTTTGGATTCGCGCCGGGGCGGGCGGTGACGCGGTGCGCCCAAGAATTTCCAAGCTGCGACAAGATGATACGCATCGATTGATTCCGTCGAAATATCTGGATCGTGACGAAAGCGTGTTGACGCGACTCACGGATGACGAACGCGATTTGAAGGCGCTGTTTGAATTGGAGGGCGCGACAAACGATCGACTGCTGGGCGAAGCGGGCGCGCTGCCGGGCATCAGCGTTCGGGAGCTTGTGTTTGGCGTACCGAACTTTCATGTGATCAATGCGGCGTTTACGCACGCGAATCCGTTGGGTGGAAGATTCAATGGGGCGGATCGCGGCGCGTGGTACGCAGGATTCAAGCGCGACACCGCAGAGATCGAAGTGGCGTATCACCGCGGTAAAGAATTGCAGGAGATCGATTGGCAAGAGAAAGAGACGTTTTCGTATGTCGATTTTTTAGCGGATTTTCGCGGGGAGTTTCACGATATACGGAATGATCCGCGATTTCGAGAGTGTTTGAGTCCGGACAGCTACAAGGTTTCGCAGCGGTTGGGACGGCAGCTATTGGAAGATGGATCGGCGGGCATGGTTTATCCAAGCGTTCGGCACAAAGGCGGAACTTGTTTGGTGAGTTTCCGGCCTGCGCTGGTGAATGACGTTCGCAAAGGCGCTTCGGTCAGCATCGTATTTGAGAATGCGTTTGCGGAGCCAGAAATTCGACGAACGAAATAACTCTGCAACGAGTTCGCTTCTCTCTCTGTGCTTACGGCGATTTAGTGGGCGCTTGCCGATCCGCCGGCTGATTTGAATTTCTTGATCAAGAATACGAGCGGAACGCCCATCAGCACCACCCAACCTAGAATCGTGAAGCAGTCGAGGCCTGCGAGTAGCGTTGCCTGGCGCTGAAGCAGATCGAACGCGCGAGCTTGCGCGTGGATGACGGAGTCGGCGTGCGAAAAGCCGTGAGATGCGAAATAGCCCGTCAGATTCTGGATGAGCTGCTGATACGGTGGGTTGGATGGTGTCGCGTGTGCGACCAAGACCGATTGATGGTATTGCGTTCGGC
>JAFAZL010000027.1 GCA_019239815.1 Acidobacteriota bacterium | reverse complement strand
TCTCCTCGCTGGCAATCCTCAATCCGCCGCCACCCTCCGCGCCATGCTCCTCGGCGACCGCACGTTCATCGACCGCGACGAATCCATCGACTTCCAGAAGACCGGCGTATTCCACATCCTTGTCGTGGCTGGTCTCCACGTCGGCGCCCTTGCCACTCTGATTTTCTGGGCGTCCCGAAAACTCCGCCTCGCGCCAACGCTGACAATCATCTTCGTCGTGACTATCCTCCTCGCCTACGTCGCCATCGTCGAGGTCCGCGCGCCAGTCCTCCGCGCCACGCTGATGGCCTGCGCCGTCGTCCTCGGCGGCTTCTTCTATCGCCGCCTCGATCTGCTAAATTCCGCGGCTCTCGCCGCACTCGCAATCCTCATCGCGCGCCCGCTCGCGATCCGCGATTCCAGCTTTCAACTCAGCTTCATCGCCATCGGCTGCATCGCGGGCCTCGCGATTCCGTGGCTCGCTGCAACCATTCAACCGTACGCACTCGCCCTACGCGGTTGGCGCGACGTAACTCGCGACGCCGGGCACGAACCTCGCCCCGCTCAATTCCGCCTAGACATGCGCGCTACACTCCGCTGGATCGGAGCCCACTCTCCAGCACGGATAGCAACCTCAATTCAAAACTCACTCGCCGGCACTCTCGCAATCACCTTTCGAATCTGGGAACTCCTCGCATTAACACTGGTCCTCCAACTCGGCATGCTCCCGCTCATGGCCGCAAACTTTCATCGCATCACCCTGTCGGCACCCCCGGTAAATCTCGCCGCCGTCCCCCTCACCGGCATCATCGTTCCTTGGGGATTTCTGACGCTCATCGCGGGCATGATCTGGACGCCATCGGCAAAACTATTGGCCGCGCCACTCGCATTCCTTACAGCGTTCTTGGTCCGCACAGTCGAAAGGTTCGCCGCGTTGCCGCACTGGAGCTATCGCATCCCAACGCCACCAATCTGGCTGACCATTCTCTTCTTCGCGCTCGCGATCGCGTTAGCAGCGGCAGCGCGCATCGATGCAAACGACACAAAACCGCGGCCGCGACTATTGGTGCTCCGTTCACTCTCAGCGGCGTTACTCGCAACTGCGTTCCTCGTCGCAATCTTTCCGTTCTCACCCACGCACTCCTCCGGCCGCCTCGAATCCACAAACGGCGCCATCCACATCTTAACCGACGGTAAAAAAATAGAAGTGTCATGCTTCGTCGCGTGTCCCGCGCCTGCAGCGCCTTCAGTAGATCAGGCGCAAGCGCCAATCGATCACCAGCGCCACCAGCAGCAATAAAAATCCAATCGCCGCGCGATACTCCCGATTCTTCTTATACTGTGCAACCGAAAACGCACGCTCGACGCCCAACCCCAACTTCGCCGCCGTCATCCGCGGAAAAAATAGCGGCACCGCCTTCGCATACTCCTCAAACGCCGCTCCATGATGAAATCGCAGCTCGCCCTCTTCCTTACGCATCACCACCGAATAAAACACCGCAAAATACGCTAACAACAGCACCGCCGAAATCCACGAATTCATCGCGACTGCTGCCCCAACGGTCAGAATCGCACTGCCAAAATAAAGTGGATTCCGCGTGTGCGCATACGGCCCGCTGACCGTAAGCATCTCCTGCTTATGCAAATGCCCCGCTGCGAGTGCCCGCACCAACAACCCGACCAATCCGACAGCGCCGCCAATTGCAATGCTCTGCGGCGTCGGACGTGCCAGCAAAAGCACCACAATCGCCAACAGATAGCCGACCCGCACGCGCCATCGCGCGAAAAACGTCGGCCGGATTGTTCGCCCACTCGAATCGCTTTGCCCCCCGGAATTCCCGGCGAATTCGCTCACGCCAGCGCACCGATTCTTCGCCGCACCGCCTGAAACACCGAGTCCACCTGAATCGCCAGCATCGATGGATCAACCACATCGCTCCGGCTATGCGATGTCGCACTTCCCGGCGCGCGCAGAACAATATCTCCGGCGCAAGGATCGGTGTCACGAGTTTCACCCGAATCCAGAATCGGGTCTCCCGTCACCAAGGACGGATTCCTGTATGGACCATTCCGCGCCGGGTCCGTCGGCCCATACAAGGCCACCGCCGGCGTCCCCAGCGCAATCGCCAAATGCAGCGGCCCTGTGTCGCCGCCAACGATACAGGCCGCCGACCGCAACAACGCCATCAGCGGACCAAGCTCCGTGTCCCATAGCATCGGCTCAGCATTGCCACTCGCCGATTTCACCGCGGCCACCAAGTCGTTCTCGCCCGGCCCGTAGTTCACCACGCAACGTAACCCGAACGCCTCTCGAATCTTTTGGCAGAGCGCTCCAAATCTTTCCGGAGGCCAACATTTCGCCCGCCATCCGCCACCTGGACTCAACACCAAGTATCGCTCGCCAATTCCCGCACGAGTTAATTGTTCTCGCGCCTTCGCGACGTCCTCGCTCGAAATCGACAACTTCACATGTCCTACGCGCCGTCTCGCGCCCGCTCGGCGTGACAATTCCCCATTCTGATCCGCAATGTGAATCGTCTCCGCTTTCACCCTCTGGTTATAAAGAATCGGCACACCAAATTCGCGAATCGTATCCGACGAAAATCCAATCCTCCGCTT
>JAFAZL010000945.1 GCA_019239815.1 Acidobacteriota bacterium | reverse complement strand
CGGCGATTTCACTCAAAAGGGCTGGAAATCGTCGGCCTAAATTTTGAGGCAGCTGGTGATCTTGCCGAAGACAAACCAAGCATTGAATCCTTCGCGAAAGAATTCTCGGTTCCTTATCCGATTCTCTATGCAGGGGCCATTCCAGAGGTGAAAGACAAGCTCCCTCAGCTGGTCAACTTCGGAGCATATCCGACAACGATTTTTCTAGGCCGAGACGGACGTGTATCGACCGTGCACGCCGGATTTGCGAGCCTGGCGACAGGTGAAGCGCATAACAGGCTCGTGAAGGAAGATACTCAACTTGTCGAAGCACTTCTTGAGAGAGACAAATAGCCCGTGATACGTTCGAACTCCCGCGTCATTGGCCGCGAGAGCCCCGTCGTGACTTGATCTCACGATCGCGGTAGTTTCCGCTCGAAGTAGGCAGACCTGCGGTTTTCCATGCCTGAAATCCGCCGACAACGTCCGTTGCTCGCCAGAGCCCGAGGTCTTGAAGAGCAGTCGCCGCAAGGCTCGAGGTGTAACCTTCGGAGCAAAAAACTATTACGCGGACGTCATGATCGACCGCAACCGGCAACCTCGCATCGGAGGTCGGGTCGAGTCTCCACTCAAGTACGTCAGTTCGACCACCAACGCGCCAGAGATTTCACCTTCCGCAGCGCGTTGACCCTCGGGACGAATATCGACGAGTGTCGCTCCTGTTTTAGTTGCCTTATACGCTTCGTCGGGCGACAGGCGTCGCAATTTCGCGCCCGCCGCGGCAAGCACTTCATCGATGTTCGAAGCACCGCGCAGCGCCAAAGGGAATCCCTGCTCAGGGCGCCACTCTTGATTCGCAAGTTGTGCTTCTTGAGGCTCGCGCCTCCGCGGAACAAGCTCGCCGCCGTCCAACTCGTACTCATTCATCTCGTCGAGGGGAGGAGAGTACGCATGGATGCTGATCGCCGGTGCGATCGAAGCATTGCGAACGTCGTGCGCGTAGTCAGAACCGAAAGCGAGCGGCGTATTCGCAGAGATCATTCGCGCCTGCTCACCAGGCCGATGTTCCTCGAGGATTCCAGTCGTTACAACGAACGCACCTACCGAAGAGCCATGATCGTGGAAGCCAGTGGATTGTCCCGGCAGCCAGCTGATCACCCAGATGTCGTAATCGAACCGAGGTAGAGCCGTTCGTACCAACGTCGCTCGGCCCGCAGTCTTACTTTTTGAATCCAACCGTCAGTAGACACGAATTGCGTGACGATTGCGGCGAGTTCTTCCGGCGTTCTAAAAATTTTGAACCGAAAGTTGTACCAGCGGGGAAAATGAAAGCGGCCTAGAAGGAGCATCCTCTAAGCCGCGTGTAATCAACTAGAATTGGTTGCGGGGGTCAGATTTGAACTGACGACCTTCGGGTTATGAGCCCGACGAGCTACCAGGCTGCTCCACCCCGCACAACGACTATAACGGTTCGTTCATCTGCCGTCAAATCGCGCCGGGACAGCGAAAAAATTCCACGCGCACAGAAATCACGCCGGCGCACTATGTCCGCTACCCAATTCCAATTTCGATTTTCTATTTACTATTTTCGAAAAAACTACCAGGTGTTATATGCGGTGCCGTCGGTTTTCGAAACGCCAGTCGAACTTGAGTGTACGTCCACGATCCCGTTGTTGGTTTGATCCGGGCTGAGAACCAGGTCGCCGTAATCGGTGTGCCAATCTTTCTGATGCGTCATCGGATCGATGGGAACCTCGCGCAAGTACGGTGCTTGCGGATTCACGAGGTCATCGAGCGATTGCGGAGCCGCTTCTTTGTCGAGCGTGTAGTTGTCGATCGCCTGACGCATAACGGCCAGATCCGTTTTCAGCGTCGCTTCTTTCGCCCGTTGCACCGATTGGTCGTACCTTGCCGCCGCGATGCCAATCAAAATGAAGATGATCGTAATGACGATCATCAACTCGATCAGTGTGAATCCGCCATTCCGGGCCGCCGCCGATCGTCGTCGAAATTTAACCAAAATTCCGCTCATTGCCTCACCTTCAGCAAACCTTCGTAGATCGCCCTTACCTCACCACTCGGAATACTTCGTGCCGTCGCTTGCCGTGCCTTGCGATTTCGAGTGCACGTCAAACACATTCTTGCCGCCCCAGCTGGTCGAATCGGGATCGTCCTGAACGGCGAGTAGAGTCCAATCATTTTGACCGGTCATTGGATCCTTCGGTATCTTCCTCAGGAAGCGGATCTTGCGGTCGTTCCCCGCGCCAAGTTGCACGCCTTTGACGAGCGTCTCGAGATCTGGCGGATATCCTTCGCTGCCGACTTCGATACGAATCAGATTGCGGTCCGCCAGGTCCTTGTAGCGATCAATGGCGTCGCGCATTTCTCGGAGGTCATAGCGCAGTTCCTGTTCGCGTTTATGCACGATCGTGTAGCGCATGATCGGCATCGCCGCCGACGTCAAAACCATCAAGATCGCGCACGCGACGATTAGCTCGATCAGTGTCATGCCGGCGGCCGCGGTCCTTCGCACAACACGCTTGCGATGCGAGCCGTCGCAGCTGCCAGTGAATTTTGCTGTTTGAGGCATGCACTCCATCAATTCGAGCTAAGGTTGCACCTGCACCGTAGCTTCGCTCGTGACCAGCGGAATGGCCTTCTGCTGCGAGTCTTTCGCATTCACCTGCACGATGGACAGATTCGAATTCCCCGGAGCAATCGCCTTCACGACGATGCCCATGATCGTTCCGGTGCCGCTGACACCCGCCGTGTTCGGCTGCCGCGTCGCGGAAATGATCGCCTGCCCGCGAGTCGGGTCGACGCGCTGCACGATCGCGATTTCCTGATTGCCGCCTTGCAAGAATCCGCCGTGCTGTACTTCCTCAACGCTGATCACGGCAGGGTTGTATTGCAGCAAGAAGGGAATCGAGAAGAGGTCGTTTACGTTATCGACCACAACGCCGATGGTTGTCTTCTCGCCGGCCTTCAGAGTCACATTCCGCGGCTCGAAGCGCATCTGTCCCGATTGCGCTCCCTGAGCCGGATTCGCCGCCGGTGCTGCCGCTCCAGGATTGGCCGCGACGCCTGCGGGCGCTGGTGCCGCCGTTTCACTTTGCGGCGAACGAACTTCCGAGTCGCGCTTCACCTGCACCAACGCTTCCGATCCCGTGTAGAGCGGTCGCAAATTCGCTTTCGTCCACTCCGGCATTCGCACGATCTTCGGCGTCAAAATAATAAGAATCTCGTCGTCTTCGTAGCTCTTGGTATCTTCCGAGAACAAATAGTGCAGCAGTGGCACGCTACCAAATCCCGGCCAGCCGTTGCGCCCCTTGGTATCGGTCTTCTCCACCAACCCACCAAGAATGTTCGCCTCGCCTTCCTTCAGGCGAATTTCATGATCGATCTTCCTCTGCGAAATGATCGGCTGCTGAATGCCGCCGATGTTCGTTTGCCCGGTCACCGACGAAACTTCGACGCTCACCTTGAGGCTGACTTCGTGGTTCGGGTGCACGCGCGGCGTAATGTCCACGTTCACGCCGACATCAATATATTGGAACTGTGTGTTCACCAACGGGTTCACGAATCCAGAACCCGCCGTCGATCCCACGCCGACGCCAGCCTGGAAGCTGCCCGTCGCTACTGGCACGCGGTCACCGATTCTCAGTTTTGCCGGCTGGCCGTCGACCGATCTCACTTCGGGATTCTGAATGATCTTTGTCGTCGAATCATTCAGCAGAGCATTCGCCGTGAAGCTCGGCAGCGTCACGCTGTAGTTCGAGCCATTCAAATGCGTCAAATTCTGCAGCGTCAAAATGTTGGTCGTGGTCGACGTCCCGTTTCCATTGTTGTTGTTATTGTTATTGTTGTTCGTCGTGGTCGTCGTTGTTCCGGGCGGAACTACGCCAATCGAGGCCGTCTGGCCCGGCAAAATGCCCAGGTTGCGCATCTTGTCCAGCCGCGCTTCCAGCACCTGCACCTGAATCACGACTTCAGGGCGGGCTTTGTCGATGTCGTTGATCATCTTCTCTGCGACGGCCAGCTTGTCGGGCGAGTCGCGGATGATGATCGCGTTCTGTGCATTGAGCTGTTGCAACCGCTTCAAATCCAGTAACTGCCGCAAACCGGTAACGATTTCCGTCAAGTCCTGCGCCTGCACCGTGTTCGACAAATAGAATGTCTTGACGATCTGCTCTTCGTAGTCACGTCGCTTCTGCGGCTGATCCGGAATCACAAAAATAATGTTCTCGGTCACCGGCTTCCAGAACGCTTTGCTCTCCATCGACACGATATCGAGCGCCTGTTGCAACGTCACGCCATTCAGATCCACCGGGATGCGCCGTGCGGGGAAGTCCGCGTCGTACACCACCGTTAGTCCGGCCAGTTTGCCGATCGTGTCAAACACGATCTTCGCGTCGTTCACCATGTGCAGGCTGATCGGCGCGCGCGACAACGGCTTGATTTCCGGCGGCATCGATGCGAGCGTCGACTGTTCCGCGTCGGCGGCCGCATCGGCCGCTGCCTGGGCTGCCGCCGCTTTATGGTCCTGCTCGGCGAGCATGTCCGACGTCTTCCGCAATTCCTGATCGGCCATCGAACTCGACGGATCAATCGCTGCGGCGCGCTGGAATTCACCCATCGCCGCCTGCAAGTTGCCCTGCTCGCGCAGCTTCACACCCTGCTTGATGTGAAACGCACCCGCTTCAAACCGCGCCTGATTGAACTTGATTTGATACTCGGCGTTCTCGGGCTGTTCTTTCAGCGCCTTCTGATAGAAGTCGTACGCCGCGTCGTAATCCTGGAGGTTTTCGGCCTTCCGCCCTTGTTGATAGTCAGGCTTGCCCTTCGGGCAGCCCGCGGCCAACAGCGCCACACCCGCGCACAAAACTACCTTACTCCATCCTCGCATGTACTCTCCGTGGCTCGGGCTTGAACCGGTAGAACTCTAGCACCGGGTTAGAGTCGGGACAACCAACCAAGGGTTGGCTGTCTTGCATACATAACCCCCGTACATCTAACATTTAATCCTATAGTCACACAGGATTTAAAGGTGCCCAAACCCGTACCCGTTCCTCAAAGACAACCAGGTAAGCGGGCCCCCAAGGGGAAGGACGCGCAGAAGGAAACTGTCGTCGCCCAGAATCGGGCTGCTTCCTACAATTACCACCTGCTCGACAAGGTCGAGGCCGGCCTGGTCCTCCATGGTACTGAAGTCAAAGCCCTTCGTGAAGGCAAAGCCAACATTCGCGACGCCTACATTGACTTCAAGCCCACCGGCCCTTGGCTCGTCAACGCCCACATCGCCCAGTACATGCCGGGTGGTCCGTGGAATCACGAGCCGCTCGGCTCCCGAAAACTCCTGCTCCACAAGCGAGAGATTGACAAATTCGCAGGCCGCGTCGAGGCCAAAGGTTTAACCGTCATCCCTCTGCGGATATACTTCAAAAACGGCATCGCGAAATGCGAAATTGCCCTGGCCCAAGGAAAGAAAACCTGGGACCGCCGCCAGGATGAGCGCACCAAAGAAGCTCGTCGCGAAGCGGACCAAGCCATGTATCGCAACCGGAGGCGATAAAACTCAATCATGCAGATCAAGATCGACACCACCCCGTACGTTAGTCTCGAAACCGACGCCATCGTCTCCTACGTCTTCGACGAAACCGATCCCATCCAAGGCACCCTCGCTGACATCGACAAGTCCGCCAACGGCCTCCTCAAAAAGCTCGCCACCGGCGCCGAGTTCTCCGGCAAGCCGCTCGAATTCACTTTGATCCATGCGCCTGCCGGCCTGAAAGCCGCCCGCCTGTTGCTTGTCGGTGCAGGGAAGCGCGACAAGTTCGACGTCGCAACGCTCCGCAAGATCGCCGGTGCCGCCACCCGCTACCTGAAGTCCCGCTCCATCAAGAAGTTTGGCTTCCTCGTTCGCGAGAACGATCTGAGCGACAACTCCACTCAAGCCATCGTCGAAGGCGCGATCACCGGCGATTTTGAAACAGACAAGTACAAGTCCGACAAAAAGCCCGACAAAAACATCGAATCGATTTCAATCCTCGGTTTCAGCGATGCAAACAAATCCGCCGGCGAAAAGGGCCTCGCGAAAGGCCAGACCATCGCCGAGTCCCAAAATTTCGCCCGCGACCTGATCAACGAGCCTTCCAACAAGCTCACTCCCAAAATCCTCGCCGACAAAGCCGCAGCCATGGCCAAGGAAGCAGGCCTCGCCGTCGAAATCCTCGACGAAAAGAAAATCGCCGAACTCAAGATGGGCGCTCTCCTAGGCGTCGCGCAAGGCGGCCCAGAGCCCCCGCGCATGATCGTCATTACCTATACCCCCGCTGGCGGTGTAAAACCCGGCGCTCCCGTCATCGGCCTCGTCGGCAAAGCCGTCACCTTCGACACCGGCGGTGTCTCCATAAAGCCCGCCGATGGCATGGAAAAAATGAAGTACGACATGGCCGGCGGCGCCACCATGATCGGTGTAATGCGCGCGCTCGCCACGCTCAAGCCCGCTGTCAAAGTGATCTGCGTTGTTCCTGCCACTGAAAACGTCGTCGGCGGTCGCGCGCAAAAGCCCGGCGACATCCAGACGGCTATGTCAGGGAAAACCATCGAAGTCCTCAACACCGATGCCGAAGGCCGCCTCATCCTCGCCGATGGTGTGCACTACGCCAAGCAACTCGGCGCCACGCACCTCGTCGATGCCGCCACG
>JAFAZL010000940.1 GCA_019239815.1 Acidobacteriota bacterium | reverse complement strand
CGACACTTCTTCCCGTGGTTCGTATTCCTCCGGCGCTACAAGGTGAGTTCTTCTCGATGCCACCTCGAATTGGCGCAGCCCGACGTGTCCCAGATCGACTCCGTACAGGTTTAGTAGTTCGGAGAATCCAACGTGGTAAATGACACTGAGGGTGACGAGTTTGTGGATGCTGGGTATGGAGTCAGTATTCTCGAGCTTTGTCAGCCACGCGTTGGAAATGTAGAACTCCTCATTTCCTTCCGCCTCGGCTATGCCCTGACTCTTCTCTTCCACTTCCCGAGTCGTGATACCCGAACGTACGCGAAACTCTCTTAAACGGTCTCCAGATTGCACGCATACCCCTGAGTAGGACAGTGCTCTGGGTGGATCGCAGAGTTTGGGGTCCCTGGCGCCACATTACGCAATGTGGACCAACTTGGAACTCAGCTTTTTCATTCTGCTTCTCTATAGAAGCAAAGCGATTCAATTTCCCGCAATTATCTATAAATGCTAATACTCAATGTATGATTTTTTCGACCGGTCCGTTCGCAGCACGAGAATATCGACTGCCTCGCAGCTCACGACTGTTGCAGACTTTAGCTCGTTTTTTCTTATGTTCTGGCCTCGATTCCGTGTCGGGAAAGCCCTGCTATCAGCGAAGTTCTAGGACCGCTTGCGTCGAGAACGCAGAATTTTTGGAATCTTGAGCTCGAATTCAATCGCTTTGGTTTGTCCTGCAATCAGATTTGCCGACTTCTTATTTATCGATTTGTGACATACAGCAAACACTGTATCTACCCTTAGATTTAGCCTTGCGCGTCGAAGAGACGTTCGTTTCACGACCATGATTTTGAAAAAGGGGCCGAAATGAACGACAAATCAAACTTCACCAGTACTGCCGTCAGCAACTGCCGCCGAAGCCAGCGCGTTTACCTGAAAGTTCGCGTTATCGCGCGCTTCCTCATTCTCGAGCGTGAGTGGACTTCCGAAGGCGACACGATTGTCGTCAACGCCCATGGCGGCACCGTACTACTTCCGGTCGCTCCTTTGGGCGCTGGAGACATCATTACTCTCACCAATCCTGTAACCGGTGTGGTCGAAACCTGCCGCGTCGTCCGCGTCGAAGCTGTATCCTCGAATAGCTCGCGGCCGAACTTTGACTCTATGAACTCAATCCTCGATGCGACACACGCTGGCGACGGGACGTCCGGTGGCAATATTCCAGCAGCCGGCTTCGTCGTAGCCTTCGCCTTCGACCGCCCTTCTCCCAATTTTTGGTCCGTCGACTTTCCCCCCACCGACTGGTTCGAATCCCAAATCGATTGCGACTAACCCCTTCCTCGCATCTTTGTAGGGGCGCAGCACGCTGCGCCCCATGTCCGCACGATGTAGTCCGCTCTTCTCTTTGTACGGGCGGCGCTTGTCGCAGATCCTGAGCCTCGAAGGGCTCCGTCCTGTCGCATTTCCCCGCGAAGCCCTGTCTTCACTGCATTCGCGCCAGTCGCGCAAACGCCACAATCATCGCGCCGCAAGTTAACATTTCGAGCGGCAGGCGAAAAACACTGTGCCGTGTCCATTTCCGGGCCACGGCCGCCGTGATGGAATCGGGATCCGCCCTCTCAAATGCGATGGCTTTAGGGATGAAATCGGAGAATGACCAGATCCGCGCGACCGCGTGGCTTATCAATGCCACCCACAACCACGACCGAATATCTGGCGCATGCCACGCTGCTATGAGAGCTGCGATCACCGATAGTTCGAACAGACTATGAGCCGGCATCCAGAATCGCCGTCGCGAAATCCCGCCACGGTCCGGTTGAATGAGGTCGGGACGCTGAGGCCACGCTGCATCAACCACGAGAACTTCGTAGAATCCGCCTCCGACAAGCATCAGCGCAAAACACACCCCAGCGACCGTAAGACCGAATACCAGCGACATCGGTAGCTCACCTCCAAGGGCCCCTCGCTTCTAATACGTGTAGATTTGTTTTTCTTTCTATTCGGCCCGCGTCTTGGATCGGGAGGACTCATGTTCGGCCTCGCAAACGACCTCGGCCTCACTCTTCGCCGCTTCTTCGGCGTCACTGCCACCGACCCCTTCACCTATTCCGCCGCCGTCTTCATCATGATGCTTCTGGCGCTGCTGGCCTCCGCCCTCCCGGCAATCCGCGCCGCCAGCTCCGACCCCATCAAACCCCTCCGCTC
>JAFAZL010000862.1 GCA_019239815.1 Acidobacteriota bacterium | reverse complement strand
GTGATTTGCTGTCGACGAAGAATTTGCGACATGCGGCTTCGGACTATCACTCGAGCGCGGTTGCGCCGCCGCGTTGGACTGCGCCGGATGTGTCGAAATGGCGCGATCGTACATTCCTCGGCTATCACCGTAGCGATGGGCAAGTTGGTACGCGGAATCATTGGCTGGTTGTGCCGCTGGTGTTTTGTGAGAACCGGAATCTCGGCGTCTTGAAGCAGGCGTTTGAAGAGGAATTGGGATTTGCTCTGCCGCAGATTTATCGGCGACAAGTCGCGGAGATGGTGAAGCTGTTTCGTGAAGGAAAGTCGGGCGAGCTGAAGGACTTTCAGTTTACGAACGGCAAGTCGCAGGCTAGCACCGGGCCGAAAGTTTTCAGGAACATCGATGGCATCAAATTTTTGACGCATGAGCAGGGCTGCGGCTCGACGCGGGAAGATACGCGGAATCTCTGCGGAATACTCGCGGGCTACATTCATCATCCGAACGTCGCGGGCGTGACCGTCCTCAGTCTCGGTTGCCAGCATGCGCAGATCGCGACGCTGAAAGAAGAAATCGCGAAACGCGATCCGAACTTCTCCAAGCCGTTGCTAGTTTTTGACCAGCAGCAGATGGGCGAAGAGTCGAAAATGCTGTCGAAGGCAATTCACGACACGTTTGTGGGGATGGTCGAAGCGGACAAAGTTGAGAGAAAGCCGGCGCCGCTATCGAAATTGGTCGTTGGATTGAAATGCGGGGGGTCGGATGGATTTTCGGGGATTTCGGCGAATCCGGCGATCGGGCATACGGCTGATATTTTGGCGGCGGTTGGTGGGCGTGGGATTTTGTCGGAGTTTCCGGAACTCTGCGGCGTCGAGCAACAATTAATCGATCGCAGTGTGAGCAAGGAAGTCGGCGACAAATATATGAACTTGATGCGGGACTATGCGGCGCGTGCGAAAGCGGTGTTCGCGAGCTTTGAGATGAATCCGTCGCCAGGAAATGTGCGCGATGGATTGCTGACGGATGCGATGAAGTCGGCGGGCGCGGCAAAAAAGGGAGGGACGTCGCCAGTGACGGCGGCGCTCGACTATCCGGAATATTCCAACGTGCCGGGATTGAATTTGCTCTGCACGCCGGGCAGCGACGTCGAATGCGTCAGCGCGCAGGTTGGGGCTGGTGCGAACGTCGTTTTGTTTACGACAGGCCTTGGCACGCCGACGGGGAATCCGATCGCGCCGGTGATCAAGCTCTCGACCAATTCGGAACTCGCCCGGCGCATGGCGGATATCATCGACATCGATACGGGAGCGATTATCGAAGGCGAATCGACGATCGAAAAGATGGGCGAGGAAGTTTTGGAGAAAATCATTCAGGTTGCGAGCGGGGAAGTTCACGTCAAGGCGGAGATTCTCGCCCAGAACGATTTCATCCCGTGGAAGCGCGGCGTTTCGTTGTAACTAAGACTGGGGTGCCGCGCGGCTCGCGTAAGCTCGCCGCCGCTCGCAGCAATTCATCTTCGTGTTTCATGCTTAGTTTTTTCATGCTTCGATTGAGGGAATCACTTGCCATTGAAAATTCGAGAGAAGAAAGATTGCCGCTGGGACCTCGTGAGTCTTGGCGAGGTGATGGTGCGATTCGATCCGGGCGATCGGCGCATCGCCACGGCGCGCACGTTTGAAGTTTGCGAGGGCGGGGGCGAATACAACGTCGCGCGTGGGCTGAAGCGGTGCTTTGGACTCGACACCGCGATTGTTACCGCGTTTGCGGAAGATCCTGTCGGTAAGTTGCTTCAGGATTTGTTGTATCAGGGCGGCGTCGATCAGACGTACGTGAAATGGCTCCCGCACGACGGTGTTGGACGTTCGGCGCGCAATGGATTGAATTTTACGGAACGCGGTTTCGGGGTGCGCGCGGCGGCTGGTTCTTACGATCGAGGGCATACGGCGGTTTCGCATCTCAAACCCGGTGACTTTGACTGGGATGAGATATTTGGAAAATACGGCGCACGCTGGCTGCACACCGGCGGAATTTTCTGTGCGTTGTCGGACACGACGCCGCAGGTTGCGCTCGAAGCCATGCAGGCCGCACGCAAACACGGAACGATTGTTTCGTACGATCTCAATTATCGTGCTTCGTTATGGAAATCACTCGGAGGGAAGAAACAGGCGCAGGAAGTGAATCGAAAAATTGCGCCGTTTGTTGACGTGATGCTCGGTAACGAAGAGGATTTTTCGGCGGCGCTCGGGTTTGAAGTGCCTGGAATGGACGAGAACCATTCGCAATTTGCCGTCGAAGGATTCCAGCAGATGATCAAGACGGTGTTGAAGACGTATCCGTTCCAGGTGGTGGCGACGACGCTGCGCAAGGCAAAGACGGCTACGCAGAACGATTGGGGCGCGATCTGTTACTACGACGGGCGATTTTTTGAGGCGAAGAACCGCGAAAACCTCGAGATTTTCGATCGCGTCGGCGGCGGAGATTCTTTTGCATCCGGCTTGATCTACGGGTTTCTCGCAGGCAAAGACGCGCAGTTCGCCGTCGATTGCGGAGCGGCTCATGGCGCTCTGGCGATGACGACTCCGGGCGATACGTCGATGGCAACGCTGGATGACGTACTGCAAGTGATGAAGGGTGTCGGCGCACGCATCGCGCGCTGAACGTCACGCCAATCTCAGCAAATTATCGAGGCCAAGAATGGATAAGCAGGCAGTTCGTGAACGAATTCTGCAGGTCGGCATCGTGCCGGTCGTACGGGCGTCCTCTTCCGCCGAAGCACGGACCGCGGCCGAAGCTGTTTCCAAAGGCGGCATCCCGATCGTCGAAATCACGATGACGGTTCCCGGGGCCATCGAAGTGATTCGGGAATTGGTGAAGAGTTCATCTCCCGAGCAATTATTGGTGGGCGCGGGCACGGTGCTGAATCCCGAACAGGCGCAGCGCTGTCTCGACGCCGGCGCGCAGTTTCTGGTGAGTCCAGGATTCAACCCGAAAACCGTCGCGCTCGCCGTAGCCGAGCGACGTCTCATCATGGCGGGCGCGCTTACACCAACCGAAGTCATCGCGGCCTGGGAAGCCGGCTCGGACTTCATCAAAGTATTTCCCGCCGGAAATGTTGGCGGACCAAAGTATATCAAGGCCCTGAAAGGGCCGCTGCCTGATGTACCGCTTATTCCCACCGGCGGCGTCAACCTGCAAACCGCGGCGGAATTCCTCGAGGCGGGCGCGGCAGCGCTGGGCATCGGCGGGGAACTTGTCCATCCGGGCCACTTAAAGTCCGGAAACACAGAAGCGATCGTGGATGCCGCGCGAACGTTTGTGGCGATTGTGAAGGAAGCACGCACGAAGAAGTAACCGCATCCCAGTTCGCCTTATTCGAACTTCGGCGATGCGGCTATTGCGTCTTCAGCGATTGCGCCAAACTCTCCAGGTTTTGCGCGCGAATATGAATCACGCCGGGCGCGGGCTGTCGATATCCGCGATCAGAAACAGCGAGATCGAAAGCACGACCGGCAAAATCAGAAAGAGCAGTTCGCTTTTGAGGCGTACCCCGTAACCAATCAGCAGATTACAAAAAACCGAAATCGTTACGAGAAGTATCCACGCCGACGCGGGAATTCGATTCCACCATGCCGCTTGGGCGTAGCCTTGGGCGTTGAGCACATCGTTCATACCCGCAACGACGAGCGCCGTTACCGGATTCGGTTGAGCTTTCGCCGGCGCGATCGCCGTGTTCCAAAGCTGATTCTGGATCTGCGACGTCTCCGCGTTCAGCTCCGTGATCGCTTCTTTGTCGCGGGCGTCGTAATACAGAATTCGCTTCTCTAAATAGAGCTTCAGCAGCGAACGGATTTTCGCCGCATCGGTCGGCGGCAGCGCGTCGACGCGCATGAATTCGGTTCCGATCGCGTTGGCTTCTTCTTCTTCGAGATTTTTGCGTTGATCGTACCGGCTGACGGCCATCGAAAACGTGAACCCGATGATTAGCCCAAGAAGAGTGAGCGTCGCGCCGACGATGAACGTGAAGTCTTCGGTATCTTCGTCGGGGGCGTGATGTCTCCGACGGAAGACCAGCCCGATGTGCGCGGCCGCCCACAGAGCCGCAAACGTAACGAGCAGGAGAAAGTAGGGATGCCGGAAGCTGATCATGGCGAGCGGCGGACAGTCTACAACAGCTTCCGTTCAGAGCAGGGGACGGAAGGAAGGGGGAGCTTCCAGACACGACAAGATTAAAGGAAGAAAGATGGCTCCGGGGCATGGACTCGAACCATGATAACCAGCTCCAAAGGCTGGTGTCCTACCAATTAGACGACCCCGGAATTGGGCAAAGAAGTCGCGCTAAATCAGCGGACGCGACTCAGCAACACAGGCACGCTGCGTAGACTACAGAGTGCTCAACGAACGATTGCATGGAAAGAACAACAGATGGCCGCGACATCTCGCCAGCAGCTCCGACCTGTCGGGCAACCGCAGAGATCAATGAACGCTAGTCTTTCCGTCCCCCGGCGCAGGGGCGGTCGCGGCGCTGTTTTCGCGGTCAGCCTTTGAGGCTTCGGCGCTCGCTTCACTCACGACGCAGTCAAGCTTGATTCGCCGGAATAGTGCGGTCAAATCTTCGTACTTGGAATATACGGCATCAATTCCCGCATCGCGTGCCGCCAGTTCCAGTTCGCGATTGCTATGCGCGGTCAGCAGGTATAGTTTCGCTGTCGGCAACATTAAGCGCAGCGCTGTGGCGGCCTCGAGGCCGTTCATCTCCGGCATTGCGAAATCCAAAATCACCAGATTGGGATTCAGTAGCTGCGCTTTTTCAACCGCGTCAACTCCATTCACCGCCTCTCCGCAGACCGAAAATTCAGGAAGCTCTTCGATGCGAACCCGGAGCGTGCGGCGGATCGCTTCGTGATCATCCACGATCAGCACAGAGGTTTTCGGCAATTTTGTCCTCCTGGACAGATACCGTTCTACCCGAATTTTGGATGCCGATACACCGGAGAAAGGATGAGGTGTTTCTCAAACGTCCCTTTCCTTCGGCTTAGGAAAGTTCGACACCCACATACGTGTTTGAGTCCGGAAGTACCATTCAGAATTTAGCGCCAGACGGTTTCGGTGGCTGATTCCAGCCTTCGCGGAACTCGCCCGTCAATGAGTTGCCGCCGACTCAACCAATCGATTCCGCACACCAACAAGCACAGGGAGCTAAGAAATGCTTCGCGCCCCCGGTTTCGAGGTACCCACCCGGGCCGTGGATTTGACTGTTTACGGGGCTAATCAGTGGCCCCTGATCAGGGTGTCCCATGAACTACCCCGATGGGACAAGGATTTGCCACTTCGTGGAAGTCGAAGGGGACCTAAGTTGTGGCTCCGACTTAAACCGAACTGCAATTTATTGATGTAAGTGTCTATTTTGCAATGATTTACAACGTGCTAGCGTGCCGAGGGTGAGATAAAGCCATGGCATGGCGCCTGCTCTCTTCAGTCCTTGGAAGACCACGGCTAAAATGGCGACCCAACCCATCACACGGACACCCGACCCGGCCTTCGTATACGGGCAAGGTGCGGATCTTCAATCACTTAACGTCCTGGCAGCGGAAATCGCGAGCACCGACATCCCCGTCTTGCTCGTCGGCGAGAGCGGCACCGGCAAAGGCGTCTATGCCCGTTTGATTCACCGGCTGTCTGGAGCACCCGAAACTTCGTTTTTCAGGATCAATTGCGGCGCTCTAGATGCTGGGCAAATGCTGCATGACGTCCGTGAAGTCTTTCAGAATGAGCATGATACGCCGGAATCGCGCAAGACCATTTTTCTGGACGGCGTTCACGAACTCGACTCGGCTTGCCAGCGCGCTCTCTTGTCCTTTCTACCCGACGGGGAACGCAACGGCGAGCCGACCGCGCTACCCCGAATCATCTCGTCGACATCGTGCAATTTCGAGAAGGAGATCGAGGCCGGCCGCTTTCGCCTCGAGCTGTATTTCCGCCTAAATGGCGTGATTTTGCGGCTTCCAGCCCTACGTGAGCGCAAAGAAGACATTCCGGATTTGCTCGAATGTTTTGTCCTAAAACACGCTAACGAGTTGAGAAAGGCTGCCCCGGAAATTGGTCGCGAAGCCCGCAAGTTGCTGTTCTCCTATGGTTGGCCGGGGAACATTCGGGAACTGGAGAACGTGGCCCGCAAGATCGTGGCGATAGGCGACGCGGACCTTGCCCTGACCGATTTGCGCAATGCCCGGACGATCCATCAGGGCGAAGAGGTCAGGCAAGCCGATCCGGAACGCTCCGGCTCATCGGGAATCGCGTCGCTCAAGGTCGCAGCCCGCGCCGCGTCGCGGAAGACCGAACGCGAGCTGATTTTGAAAGCGCTCGAACAGACGCATTGGAACCGAAAGCGCGCCGCGCGCAACCTCCAGATCAGCTACAAGTCCCTGCTTTACAAGATTAAGCAGATTGGCGCACAAGTGCCGATTGCGGAGAAAGACGAGGAGAAGGCGTAATGCGAAAGTCATCCGTTCTACTCATGGGGTCCTTGCTCGTGCTGTCTTGCGGTTCTGCATTGCAGGCCCGTCAGGATGGCAATTCGCCCAAAGGCGCGCCGGAAGTAAAGACGACGTCCGATCCAGACTACAAGATCGGCCCTCAAGACGTCGTTCGCATCGATGTCTGGAAAGAGCCCGAGATTTCGCGCACGACCCCGGTCCGGCCCGATGGCCGAATCTCGCTGCCACTCTTGAATGACGTGCAAGCGGCAGGGCTAACGCCGACGCAACTCGCGGGCGTAATCACCGATGGGCTCAAGAAGTACATCACGAATCCTCAGGTCACCGTTGGGGTCACCGAAATCAACAGTCGCCGTGTTTACGTTACAGGCGAAGTCACCAAGCCCGGCGCCTTCCCGCTGCAATCCGGCATGACGGTGCTGCAAGCCCTGACCAGTTCCGGTGGCTTTACGCAGTTCGCCAAAATCAAGGGCATCTACGTTCTCCGCACCGAAGACGGCAAACAGGTGAAGCACCCGTTCAACTACAAAGATGTCGTCTCGGGCAAACACCCCGAGCTCAATATCGTTCTTCAACCGGCCGACGTCATCGTCGTTCCGTGATCGCTTCGGAGGATTTATGAAACGGTCTCCGACATTTTTCGCAACACTTGCTCTCTCGGCCTTTGCGCTGACGTGGTCCGGGGCTGCCTTTGCGCAGGACCCGTCGAGCGCCCAAGAGCCTGAGCAGACGGAGCCTTCCGTCGTTCAGCCGCAGCAGACACCTGATCAGGCGGCTCCCAAGCCGGCGGGGCGTAGCGCGCGCTTTGGCGACGATGCCGATGCGGTCACCGACGAAGGTGTGCCCATCATCCCGGACTCGAATCCGCTGACCGGCGTGCAGGTCGCGACGCTCGGCACGCAACAGCAGCGCCACAGCTATTTCGTGCCCGGCTTCCAGTACGGAAACTTCGTTCGCTCCTCGACGCAGGAAGCGCCGCAGGTGCCCGACTGGAACTCAACGAGCTTTCTCGCCGGCAATGTGAGCCTGCTGCAGCAATGGCAGCATGCGCAGCTGGCGATGAACTATACCGGCGGCGGCACATTCTCCACAGATCCCATCCAGGGCACGAGCTTCTATCACCAGATGGAAGTGCAACAGACTTTTGACACACGCCACGCGAAGATTTCGTTCATCGATCAGTTCGACTACTTGCCACAAGCTGACTTCGGCTTTGGTGCGGCCAGCCCGCTAGCGATCGCGGGAATCGGCGGACCGCTTGGTCCTTCGCTGCCGGCCTTGCAGAGCAACTATCAGCCGAACCAGAGCATTTTCTCGACGCTCGGTTCGCGCTACGCAAACTCGGCGACGGCGCAGATCGCGTATTTCGTGACGCCGCGTTCGCAATTCACAGTTTCCGGTTCATACGGTATTTTGCGCTTCATCGATCCGGGCAATGTCGAAAGCAACGACACGATTTTGAGCGTTGGCTACGACTATCAAGTGAGCCGGCGCGACACGCTCGGCATTCTGTATCGATACACGGACTATCGTTATCTCGGCAATCCACAAGCGATTCAAGATCACACCGCGCAGCTTGCATTCGGACACAAAATCACGGGCCGCGCCGCACTGCAGCTTTTCGTCGGCCCGGAAATCACGGACTTCCGCATTCCGCTGGCGGGCCAGTCGCAGCGTTTCTCGATCTCCGGTGGAGGGAACCTCACCTACGCGATTTCACGCACGAATCTGGTGTTCCAATACAACCACGGTGTTTCGGGTGGCAGCGGCGCATTCACCGGCGCAACCACCGACACGCTGACCGGATCCGCGAATCGGCACTTGAATCGAATTTATGATGGCAACGTCAGTTTCGGCTACTCGCGCAATCGCAGCCTCGGACAACAGAACATCGTCTCAGTTGCCGAACCGATCGTGAACTCGTGGTTCGCAGGCGCGGGCGTTGATCGGCCCTTCGGACGGACGGCGACGGCTTCGCTGGGGTACACCGCGTTCCTCGAGTCTTCTTCGCAGGGTTGCCAGGTCGGAAGCTGCACGAGCTACCTGCAACATCAGATTTCGTTGAGCTTCCAGTGGCACATGCGTCCAATGGTGATGGAATAAAATTGAAGGGAAGTATGGAGCGGCGGTAACGCGATCCGCGGAGTTTGTGTGAGCGGCTTGCGAAAACAAAATCGGGCGACGGAGTGAACTCGCCCGCGATCGAACTCGGGAGACCATGTACAAAGGTTTTTTCGGCCTGAAAGACAATCCGTTCAACGTCAATCCTGATCCTCGGTTTCTCTTTTTCACGAAGGAGATCGAAGAGGCGTTCAGCGGACTGAAGTATGGCGTGCAGAATCGCAAAGGGTTCATCACGCTCACCGGCGAAGTCGGGACCGGCAAGACGACGCTCGTCAATCGGCTTCTCGATTGGTTGCAGGAAGAGCGTGTCCGAACCGCGTTTTTGTTCAACTCGCGGATGAACTCCACTCAGCTTTTTGATTTCATCCTCGCTGAATTTGGGATTCCTTGCGAATCGCGCAGCAAGAGCCAGCTTCTGATGAAGCTGAACCAGTTTTTGCTCGATCGGTTTCGCGCTGGTGAAACCACCGTCTTGATCGTCGATGAGGCGCAGAACCTCACGTATCCGGTACTGGAAGAGATTCGGTTGCTGACGAATCTGGAGACTTCGACCGAAAAATTGTTGCAGATCATTCTGTCGGGGCAGCCCGAGCTTGAAGAAAAGTTGAAGCTGCCGCAATTGCGCCAGCTTCGCCAGCGCATCATGCTGCGCTGCAAGACTTCGTCATTGTCGAAGGAACAGACTCACGACTACATCATCGAGCGCCTGAGGATCGCCGGCGCCGACGGCCCGCCGATTTTCAGCCCCGAAGCGGTCGCAATGGTTCACAAATATTCCGTCGGAATTCCGCGCGTGATCAATTTGCTCTGCGAACATTCGTTGATCAATGCGTATGTCGATCAGCAGCGGCCGATCTCGCCGAAGATCGTCGAGGAAGTGGCGAAGGAATTTGAGTTTGATGAAGTTGCGCCAACCGCCGCGCCGCAGAGCATGAAGCTCGATGCGGACGTCTACAATTCCGAATCATTCATCCAGAATCTTGGCGAAGCCCTGTCGAGGTTTCGCGTTCGCCCAGCTCTTACACCGCGAGAACGCAAGTAGCTCGTTAAATGCGTCGACCGGCAGGTTCTTGTATCCATCGCCTCGAAGGCGTACGCTGCCATTGAGGACGCTATGTTCACTGCACTATGTCTTTCCTGCGTGGGCGTTTTCGTGTTTGGGACCGCGATCCGGTTTGGGATGTTGGCTCGCTTGTTAGGAAGAGCCGGTCTACTGCGTCAGTCCTGGCGTCACTGGATGTTCGACGTCAGAAGTTCCAACACCACCCGATCGAGTTGACGCTTCCTTTCGCGCGTGCTAACCGGCAGGCGCGTAACCGAACACTGTTTTCAATTCCAAAAATTCTTCGAGTCCGGACTCGCCCCACTCGCGGCCGTTGCCGGACTGTTTGTAGCCGCCGAAACAACCAGCGAAATCGGGCCGCGCGCCGTTGATGTGGACGTTGCCGGAGCGGATGCGCTTTGCGACTCTGCGCGCGTGTTCGAGATCGCCAGAACTGACGAAGCCCGAGAGGCCGTAAGGCGTGTCGTTGGCAATGCGCACGGCTTCGTCTTCGTTCTCGTACGGAATGATGCAGAGTACGGGGCCGAAGATTTCCTCGCGAGCGATGGTCATGTCGTTGCGCACATCGGCGAAAACCGTTGGGCGCGCGTAGAAACCTTTGCTCAGACCTTCCGGTCGGCCAGGACCTCCTGCTACCAGTTCGGCGCCTTCGTCGACGCCTTTTTGGATTAGGCGCTCGACCTTGTCGAATTGAGATTTGCCTGAGAGTGGACCGAGATTTGTCGTTTCTGCCGTGGGATCGCCAACGCGTGTTGCCGCTGCGGCTTGCTTTGCGGCTTCGGCGGCTTCGGCCATGCGGGATTTCGGAACGAGCATCCTCGTCGGCGCGTTGCAGGACTGGCCCGTGTTGCGGAAGCAGGCGGCGGCGCCTTCTTTTACGGCGGCTGCGAAATTTGCGTCGTCGAGGATGATGTTTGCGGATTTGCCGCCGAGTTCCTGAGTCACGCGTTTCACCGATGGTGCGGCGGCGGTTGCGACGGCGACGCCGGCGCGTGTCGAGCCGGTGAAGGAAACCATCGCGACATCGGGATGTGTCGAGAGTGCGGCACCGACAGTGGGACCGTTGCCATTCACTAAGTTGAAGACGCCGGCTGGCACTTTGGCTTCGTCGAGGATTTGGGCGAAAAGATACGCCGAGAGCGGCGCGAGTTCACTGGGCTTGAGGACCATCGTGCAGCCTGCTGCGAGTGCGGGCGCGACTTTGGCTACGATTTGATTCATCGGCCAATTCCAGGGCGTGATCAGGCCGCAGACGCCGATGGGCTCTTTGCGGAAGAGCGTGGTGCCGCGGATTCCGTCGAATTTGAAGTGTTCGAGGACGCGAAGGATTTCGAGGAAGTGCGCGAGGCCGGCGCCGACTTGTGCAGCTTTCGCAAACGCCAAAGGCGCGCCCATTTCAGACGAGATTGCCTGCGCCATTTCTTGCGACTTTGCTTTGTAAATCGCGACGATGCGCTGCAGAAGTTCGCGACGTTGTTCGACGGTGGTTTCGGAGAATGTATCGAAAGCGCGCTTCGCGGCACTGACGGCTTTGTCTACGTCGGCAGCACTGCCCAGGGAGATCGTGGCGATCTGTTCTTCGGTGGCAGGGTTGACTACCGGGAAATCGTGCGGCTGCGCCGGCGCGACCCATTTTCCATCGATGTAAAACTGTCGGGCGTCTTTCATGCGCTCTCCTGAAAAGTCGATCGCCTTGCGATTGCGTTCTTGCTACGGCTGCTTCACAGCGAGTTTGAAGATGCTCGTCAGAAATTTCTGCAGCATCTCGGTTGCTTGCGCGGTTGCGGCTGCGTCGTAACCGACTGTGGCGGTGTGACGAACACAAGCATCATTCCACGTGAAGGGCTTGCCTGTTGCGACACTGACGATTTCACCGGGAGTTCGCTCTTCGCGTTCACAAAATCCAGCGACCTTTGGATTTGGCGGGTTTACGAACGGCATATAAAGCGGGTTGTCGAAGACGTGGTGCGCGCCGGGGAATTCCGTTAGCTCGACATCTCTTCCGGCTGCACGCAAACGCGCGACATATTTTCGGCAGGGCGCGACTGGGACGTAGTCGTCTGCGCTGCCGTGGAAGATGCGAATCGGCGCATCGACAGTGATTTCGTCCTCGAGGTACTTCGTTGCGCACGCGGGATAGAACGGAATGTAAGCGGCGAATTTTGCGCGTTTCGGACCGCACATTTTGTGAAAGCGCTTGAGGCTGGCGTAGATCGTGGCAAAGCCGCCCTTGGAAAAACCCATCAATGCGATGCGATCCGGATCGATGTTGCGATGCTGCGCGAGATGATCGAGCGCGCGATAGGCATCAACAATCATCGTGAGCGAGCCGAGCCGTGTCTGGTCCGTGATTGTTTCGATGACGCCGCGTCCGGTGAAGCAGTCGACGATGAACGCGGCGATGCCGATCGCGTGAAATTCACGCGCCCATCGATCGACGTTCGCGGTGATTCCGCCGGAGCCGTGAATCAGGATCACGGCGGGATAGCGTTCTAAGTCACCGGGGAGGCGGAGTTCGCCCCCAATGCGAGCGGGCGTACCTGGGGCACCCGTTAAGAATTGCTTGTCGGTCAGAGTGACGGTCTCGAAACTGTGCAGCTCGGTGCGAACCGTCTGTGCAAGGTTTGAGTCAGCGGAGGGCATGAGATGTGACTGCAAATCTCTTCAATTTCGCTCTTCTCGCAAAATTCGCAACATACGTCGTAGCGGCTCCGCTGCACCCCAGAGCAACTGATCGCCAACGGTGAATGCGCCAAGGTAGCGCGATCCCATCGCGAGGGTGTGCAAGCGACCGACGGGAACAGTTAGTGTGCCCGAGACCGCGGTCGGAGTCAGGCAACGCATCGTTGAATCTTTATCGTTCGGCACAACGCGAACCCATTCGTTCGCGCCGCCGAGGATTTTTTCGATCTCGCCGAGAGGAACATCCTTCGTGAGCTTGATGCATAGCCCCTGGCTGTGGCATCGCATCGTTCCCACGCGCACGCAGATTCCATCGACCGGAACGGTAGGGGAGAGGCCCA
>JAFAZL010000798.1 GCA_019239815.1 Acidobacteriota bacterium | reverse complement strand
ATCGAAGAGAAAGTGCGTGACATCACGCCGATGACGGTGAACGGTTCACCATTGAGGATAATCGGCTTGCCAACGGGATTGGGTTCGGCAGCAAGGTAGTGCTGCCAGAGATTGTAGGTGACGACGGCGACGTGACGGCCTTCACCAGCGTCGTCTTCTGGGGCGAAGTCGCGACCAAGTTCGGGGGCAACGCCGAGGACGCGGAAATAGTCGGCGCCGACGGGCATACCGTGAAGGTGGACTGCATTGTTGCCGACGGTGAGGTTGTAACCGCACTCGGTGAGGCCAGCAAGATATTGAAACGGCGACGAATACGAGCCGAGACGCCGGAGTTGGGTTGCGGTTACGCTCATGTCGCCGGTTTGATCTTTGTAGGTTTCGGCGAGTTGGACGATGCGGTCGGGCTGAGGGAACGGCAGCGGGCGTAGCAGAACGCCATAGACGACGGTGAAGACGGAAGTGTTGGCGCCGATGCCGAGCGCGAGGGTGAGAACAGCGGTCGCGGTGAAACCGGGCGATTTTGCAAGGACGCGAAGGCCAAAGCGGATGTCTTGCCAGAGAGATTTCATAAGAGTCTCCCGGGGAAGGTACGGAGGAGGGGCAGACTTAGTTTCACGACGCTTGAAATCTACAGAACCGCACCTACTCTTTAGACTTAGCGGGGCCTTCAGGTTTTGGTTCGGCAGGTTTTGGTTCGGCAGGTTTTGGTTCGGTCTTGCCAGACTCGGGCTTTTCCGATTTTGATTCGCTGCCTTCGGATTTGCTTCCTTTCCCATCGGAGCCTTCGCCTTTTGTGTCTGATTCCGTTGGCTTTTTGGGTAGGTATTGGACGATCAGAGAGATGCGGCGGTTCGATGGGTCCAGCGGTGCATCTTTCTTGCGGAGGCGCTGGTCGGCAAAGCCACGGACTTGGGTCACCTGATCGGGCCGGATGCCATGCTGGATCATGAGGCGGCGGGCAGCATTCGCACGATCGGTCGAAAGCTCCCAGTTCGTGTAGGTACTGCCAGTGGAATACAGTTTCGAATCGGTATGCCCCTCCATCGCGATGGTGTTGGGAAGTTTGCCGAGTTCGCCCGCCAAGGCACCGAGCAGTTCTAGACCGTCCGCACTCATTTTCGAGCTGCCGCTGTCGAAGAAAACACCGCTCGCGGTCTCGGTGAGTTCGATGCGAAGGCCCTCGTTGGTGACGGTCATGTCGATATTGTTTTTGAGTTTTTCGAAATCCGGGACCTCGCGGATGGTCTTTTCGAGCTGATCCTTGATTTGGTCCATATTGTCCTTGGTGACGACGAAATTTTCGCCGACGCCACTCATGTCGCTTCCGACGCGCTCGGCGGTGCCCGAAGGATCGCGGAAGTACCCGCCAACAGCTTTCTGGATTTTCTGACTGGAATTGAGCAGCCAGAGGACGATGAAGAGGGCCATCATCGCGGTGACGAAATCGGCGTATGCGACTTTCCACGCGCCGCCGTGATGGCCGGCGTGGCCGCCTTTTTTCTTGATGACGATGATGGGTTTCGCGCCGCTCATGAGAATGAGTGATTGCCAGGATCAGCTAGCAGGAGCTGGAGCGGCGCCGCCACCCCCGCCTCCCTTGATGTGTTTTTCGAGATCCTGAAAGCTGGGGCGGACGTGACCGGGAATGGCGCGACGACCGAATTCAACCGCGACCGTCGGCGGAATGCCCTTCATGAAAGCAGTCATGGCAACGCGGAGAACGTAGTAGTAGGCGTGCTCTTCGTCAGAGCTCTTGCTCATGCTGGAGGCGATGGGACCGATAAGGCCGTAGCAGAGCAGAATGCCGAGAAAAGTGCCGACGAGAGCGGCGGCGACTTTGTGACCGATTTCCTCGGGCGGTCCGCCAAGCGCGCCCATAGTGATGACGACGCCGAGTACGGCGGCGACGATGCCAAGACCCGGAAGAGAATCCGCCATCGTGGAGAGAGCGGCGATGGGCTGGCCGGCTTCGTGATGATGGACGTCCATGTCGAGCTCCATCATTTGATCCATGTCGAAAGGCTCGACGCCACCGCCGGCGGCGAGGCGAATGGTGTCGCAGACGAAGTGGAGCGCGTGGTGATCTTTTAGGAATTTCGGATACTTCGAAAAAACGGGGCTTTTGTCGGGGCCGTCGCTGTCGGCTTCGAGCGCCATGAGGCCCTCTTTGCGAGCACGGCTGAAAAGCTCGTACATCATTTTCATCGTGTCGAGATATCTGTCTTTGCCAAATTTAGAACCGCCGAACGCGCTCGCAAGCCCGCCAACAATGGCTTTGAGAATGTGGAGCGGATTGGCAATGAGCACGGTGCCAACGGCGGCGCCACCGATGATGACCAGCTCTGCGGGCTGAACGAGAACCTTGAGATTACCGTGCTCCATCAAGTAGCCGGCAACGACACAGCCGAAGACGACAACGATGCCGATGATTACAAACATGACAGGACGGTCCCATGAAGGCTGAACAGTAGAGAAGGTGCGGCGGTTCTGATCTGGCGAGGAGACCCTTCAGTCATAACGCACCTTGGTGCGATTGCCGCCTTCGACGATGCTGTCACGAAGCGCGTGCTCCGCACGGAGGACCATGGCTTCGACGGTGTCAGCGTGTTTGACTACGGTGCCGCCGACGGAAATGGTGACGTTGACGCGATCGCCCCACCACCCGATCTTGGAAGCTTGGACCATGCGGCGCAGGCGTTCCGAGGCACGATCGATTTCGTTGCTGCTGCACTCGTTAAGAATGGCGAGGAACTGGTTGGTCTGCCAGCGACCGAGATAATCGGTTGGCCGGATCGTGTTTTCAAGCGTCTGCCCGACGACACGAAGAACCGCGGCAATAGCGCCCGGTCCGTCGCGGGCCTGGATCTTGGCGAGATGATCGAGCTCCATGCAAAGAATCGAGAACGGGACATGGTGCGCCTCGAAAAGGCGAATGTTCTCGGCGATGTGGGATTGCGTGACATTGTGATTCAGGACACCGCTGGCTTCGTCGATGCAGCCGTAGGTTGCCAGCTTGGTCTGACGCCGATCCCATTCGGCGAGGGCGATGCTTTCCTCGAAACTCTCCGCGGCGCCAATGATGACGCCTTCGGAATTGCGCACGGCAAAAGCCCACAGCTGAACGGGAACGCGGTGGCCGGCCTTGTGGCGCATGGAGACGAGCGCCTGCGTGGGCTTGCCTTCGCGCATGGCAATGGAGGTGGGCGCGAGGGGGCCGGTCAGTTCGTTGCTCTCGGCGTCG
>JAFAZL010000657.1 GCA_019239815.1 Acidobacteriota bacterium | reverse complement strand
TCGTCCACGACCAGGACCTGGCACTTTGGCAGCGCTGTCTGCATGGGTTCCCGACACTCGCCTGAACGGGGACTCAGGTTGGAGATTGCTCATAATAACAAGCAAGAGCGGGGCATGCGCTCGGGCAATAGCTGTATATATTCTAAAACGTTAGGTGGGGTTATGAGTTTGTAACATTTCGTCGGTGAGAAGGCGTGCCTGGGAATAGGTTGACAGTCGACAGTTAAGAGTTGAAAGGGACCCGGGGGTGTGGCCGGGTAAACCCACCGCTACAAAACCTGGAAAGATCTCGGGGCTGACATTTCGCGCACTTGGGGCGCAGCATGCTGCGCCCCTACATGAGTTCAGGAGCGACGGTTCAGGCGCTGGCGCCTTGGACTTTGACGAGGAGCTCGGCGAATTTTTGTTTGCGCTCGGACTGGTCGTGGCCGCCTTCGGCGTCGGCGAGCTGGGTGATGTTCATGGAGCAGAATTTCGGGCCGCACATAGAGCAGAACTTTGCTTCCTTGTAGAAGTCGTCGGGCAAGTTCTCGTCGTGCATCGCCTTGGCGGTGGCGGGGTCGAGCGAGAGCTCGAACTGCTTGTTCCAGTCGAAGAGGAAGCGGGCGTAGCTGAGCGCGTCGTCGCGATCGCGAGCGCCGGGACGGTGACGGGCGACGTCGGCGGCGTGGGCGGCGATTTTGTAGGCGATCACGCCTTGCTTCACGTCTTCGGGATTGGGCAAGCCGAGGTGTTCTTTCGGCGTGACGTAGCAGAGCATTGACGCGCCGTGCCAACCGATCATGGCCGCGCCGATGGCGCTGGTGATGTGGTCGTAACCGGGTGCGATGTCGATGACGAGCGGGCCGAGCGTGTAGAACGGCGCTTCGTGGCACCACTCCATTTCCTTGTCGACCTGCTCCTTGATTTTGTCCATGGGGACGTGGCCGGGGCCTTCGATCATGACCTGGACGTCGTCTTCCCAGGCTTTTTTGGTGAGGTCGCCGAGAACTTTGAGCTCGGCGAATTGCGCTTCGTCGCTGGCGTCGGCGATGCAGCCGGGGCGGAGGCCGTCACCGAAGGAAAAGCTGACGTCGTGCTTTTTGAAGACTTTGATGATGCGTTCGATGTTCTCGTAGAGAAAGTTTTGCTTTTTGTGATGCTCCATCCAGTGGGCCATCAGTGAGCCGCCGCGGCTGACGATGCCGGTGATGCGCTTGCGGACGAGTGGAACGTGTTCGCGGAGGACGCCGGCGTGGATGGTCATGTAGTCGACGCCCTGCTCGGCTTGCTCTTCGATGACCTCGAGCATGAGGTCGAAGGTGAGGTCTTCGGGGCGACGAACGCGGGAGATGGCTTCGTAAACGGGAACGGTGCCGACGGGAACGGGCGAGGCGTTGATGATGGCTTTACGGATTTCGGGGATATTGCCGCCGGTGCTGAGATCCATCACGGTGTCGGCGCCGTAGTGAACGGCGTGGTGGAGTTTCTTGAGCTCTTCGTCGATGTTGGACGAGGTGGCGGAATTCCCGATGTTGGCGTTGATTTTGCAGCCGGTGGCGATGCCGATGGCCATGGGCTCGAGATTTCGATGGTGGATGTTGGCGGGAATGATGCAGCGGCCGCGGGCGACTTCGCTGCGGACGACCTCGGGATCGAGCTTTTCGCGCTTGGCGACGTACTGCATTTCTTCGGTGATGACGCCTTTCCGGGCGAAATGCATCTGCGACATGTTCCGGTTGCCGTTGGCGCCGGCCTGGGCGGCTTCTCGTGATTCGATCCAGATGTCTCTCATTGCCATTGATGCCCCCATGAAGCGAGTGAGTGGTGATTGGTGACTCGTGACTGGTTAGATGAGCCGCGTGTCTGATTGAGACAAGGATTATCGCATCGGGGGATGGGGGCGGCAACTCAGGGGCGGTGACTGGTCGAAGCGCGATCGTGCATGTCGCGTTGTTTGGGACGTGAGAGGCAAAAGGATTCACCACAGAGTTCACAGAGGGCGCAGAGGGAAGATCAAGAATCACAGGCGAATTCTGATCGTGAAGAAGCCCATCCTTTGAAAGGCGAAAAAGGGTGGGTCACAGGAGAAATGCCGCTACTGTCAGTCTTCGAGTTCGATGATGTGATTGCGGTAGTCGATGCGGATCGAATGGAATTCGCGGAGGACGTCTTGGCCTAGCAAGCCATCGAAGTCGACGCCAA
>JAFAZL010000650.1 GCA_019239815.1 Acidobacteriota bacterium | reverse complement strand
CGCCAACATCTCCCGCTCCGTCATCGAACGCATGCTTCGCTCCGGCCTCCTCGAATCCTGGGAAGAGCGCGTCGATCCCGCCGACGATCCCTTCGACTCCGGCTACGAAGCCCCCGCCCACGAACTCAACGCTGGCCAGGAATCCGCCTTCAACGCCATCCGCACGCGTTTCGAGCTCGGCGAATTCGGCACGCTCCTCCTCTACGGCGTCACCGGCAGCGGCAAAACCGAGGTCTACATGCGCGCCGTCCAGGAAACCCTCGCGCGCGGAAAGACCGCGATCGTTCTCGTCCCCGAAATCGCGCTCACGCTGTGGGTCGGACGCCAGTGCCGCGCCTGGTTCGGCGCCCGCTTCGAAGGTGTCGCCGTTCTTCACTCCGCGCTCAGCGACGTCGAACGCGCCCGCGAATGGTGGCGCGTCCGCAACGGCGAAGCCCGCGTCGTCGTCGGCACGCGCTCCGCTGTCTTCGCACCGCTCCAAAATCTCGGCCTCATCATCGTCGATGAAGAACAGGAATCCAGCTACAAGCAGGAAGAAACGCCGCGCTACCACGGCCGCGACGTCGCCATCGTCCGGGCAAAACTCGAAAACGCCATCGCGCTTCTCGGCTCCGCCACGCCGTCGCTTGAGACCTACCATCACGCGCGCAGCGGCAAGTACGAACTCCTCACATTAGCTTCGCGCGTCGCCAATCGCTCCATGGCCAGCGTCGAAATCATCGACATGCGCGAAGACTTTCAGCGCACGCACAAAGCCGGCCCGATCAGCACCGCTCTTCACGACGGCATTACCGAGTGCCTCAGACAGGGCACGCAAGCGCTCGTGCTCATCAATCGCCGCGGATATTCGTGGTCCGTGCTCTGCCGTAGCTGCGGCAATTCAGTGCAATGCGTCAACTGCAGCATTTCGATGACCTACCACAAGTCGCGCAACCGCCTCGAGTGCCACTATTGCGGCTCGATTCAATCCGTACCGAAGGTTTGCCCAAAATGTCAGTCGGAATACATCTATTTCTTCGGCGAGGGCTCCGAGCATCTCGAAGAGCGCCTGCGCAAGGAATTTCCGGGCGCGCGCATCGCCCGTCTCGACCGCGACACCGCGCGCACCAAGCGCCAGTATCAGGAAACTCTAGGCGCATTCGCAGGCGGCGCCATTGACATCCTCGTCGGCACGCAAATGATCGCCAAGGGCCACGACTTTCAGCGCGTCACGCTCGTCGGCGTCGTCAGCGCCGACTCATCGCTTCATCTTCCAGATTTCCGCGCAGCCGAACGCACTTTCCAACTTTTGACGCAGGTCGCCGGTCGCGCCGGCCGCGGCGATCTCCCCGGCCGCGTCCTCATCCAGACCTACTATCCAGAGCACTACGCCATTCAAGACGCCGTCCGCCAGGACTACGCGTCCTTCTTCGAACGCGAAATGCACTTCCGCCGCGTGATGCAATATCCGCCGTTCACCTCGCTCGCCAACGTCATCATCCGCGACTCAAACCTCGAAAAAGCCATCCGCTACGCCCGCCAACTCTCCGAATACTTCGTAGCTGCCTCGTCTCCCACTCCGCCTGATTCGAAAGCCCGAGCCGCATCTGCATCAGCCGCACCGACGCAAGACGATCCGGCCGTTGGGGCACGGCACGCCGTGCCCGTCCCGTCGATCCCCAACGCCGCCAAATTCTTGCGTGTCCTCGGCCCCGCTACCGCACCCTTAGCTCGCCTCAAAACCGAACACCGCTACCAATTTCTTCTGAAATCCCCGCGCCGCTCCGTCCTGACAAAGGTTCTTGCCGGCGCCCTAACCCACGCCGACACCAAAGAAATCCCCCAAACCGCCATCCTCGTCGACATGGACCCCCTCAACCTTCTCTAGCCCATTGCTGCTCGGACTCCGATTCCGTTGTAGGGGCGGGGCTTGTTTACCCTGAGCTTCGAAGGGCCCCGCCCAGCGTCAACTTCAAGCACCCAAACATCGCGTAGCCTCTCTGACCTCTCCGCTTCGTGTCCTCTGCGCCCTCTACTGTGAAAATCTCCTGAACACGCCTTGACAATTGGATAACCTTCTGGTAATATATCAATTGTAGAACATCACGTCTGAAGCAGTCCGTTAAGACTCAAACAAAAAGCGAAACAAGCCACCCCGCAAATCGCTGATTTGCAAGGACTTGCGCACTCTTTCGCCAAAGCTTGCGAATCAGAATCGCAACTCTATCATTCCAATCGATTTATTCACTCTTGGCTAAAACATAGGGGGTATACCCCACCCGCCCCATTTCGGAACTCGCTCAGAGGCTGATCAGGGCAATCCCGATAAATATTCCGGCAATCCCGACCCACTGCAGCTTTCGCAGGCGCTCCCGCAGCACCACCGCCGACAACAGCACGGTCACCGCACCATAGAGCGAAGAAAGCACGCTAACCACCGACACCTGCTCCAGCCTCATCCCGAGATTGTTCAAAATGAACGCACCCGTATCCAGCACGCCCATCCCAAGCAGCCACCCAGTGACTTTGCCGTCGCGGGGCAACGCGATCCGCTGCCGGCGTGCCAACAGAAACACCGCCGTGATCACCGTCGACGTCAGCCGGATCATCCAAACGGTCGCCGCGAAACCGACGCGAGGCACCGCGCGATTCCCAAGCACCCAGAACAAAACGCCAAACCCCAGCGCCGACAACAACGCGATCCCGATGCCCGGCACTCTCGAAGTTGCGGCACCGGGTGCATCTTCCACGTTCTCTGGCGCGCTCGCCTCGCCGCGCACCACGATCGCGACTCCAATCAAAATCAAGACGATTCCGCCGAGACGCAACGCCGTCAGCCGCTCGCCAGTGAAAAACGAAATCGCCATCGTCAGCGCCGGATAGCTCGCCGACAGCGGCGCCACCACCGACATCTTCCCGATTTCAAACGATCGATACAGGCACAGCGACGCAAACGCGTTCAATAAGCCCGCAAACGCGCCCCACGCCCACGGAGTCCATCCCGAACTGTCGAATAGATGGCCCCAGCCGCCGACCCAGCGCAGCGTCGCCGTCAGCAGCACGAGCCCAGCAAACTGCATCCAGAACGTCGTAAGAATCGATCCAATTTTTCGCGCAGAAAAACGCGCAAGAAAATCCGAAGAGCCCCACGCCAGGGCCGTCAGCAGTCCGCAGAGAATTCCCATGGTGAAATATTATGGTCGCGACTAACCGCAGCGTCCGTGGTCACAACTAACAGCGAGTGTCATCCTGAGCCGCCCGAAGGGAGGCGAAGGATCTCAACCGATCCAAACCTCCCAAATATGGTCGATGCTTACGAGGGTTTGCCGGCCGAAGTCGATTTCGCTCCGCGCTTCAGGCCGAGTTCCGCCATCACCATCTGTAAATCTTTCCAGACATCCGCCTTCGCGGGCGGGTTCCGTAGCAGATACGCGGGGTGATATGTCGCCATCAATTTTCGTCCGCCGAAATCCTGCCATTGTCCGCGGAAGTGCGAAATGCCGCGCGTTGTCTGCAGCAGCGTTTGCGCCGCGCACGCGCCGAGCGCCACGATCACCTTCGGATCGATCACCTCAAGCTGTCGCAGTAAAAATGGCGAGCACGTCTTGATTTCGTCCGGTTCGGGCAAGCGATTTTCCGGCGGGCGGCACTTCACGACGTTGCAGATGTAAACGTCTGTCCGTTGCAGCCCCATCGCTTCGATCATCTGCGTCAGCAATTTTCCCGCGCGCCCGACGAACGGAAGCCCCTGCATATCTTCGTCGCGGCCCGGTCCTTCGCCGACGAATACCAACTTCGCTTTCGGGTCGCCGTCCGCAAAAACAATTTTGTTGCGCCCCTTGTGCAGCTTGCACCGCGTGCAATCGCCGATGTCGTCCCGAATCTTCAGCATCGAGTCGCCCGAGATTTTGTCGGAAGCGTCGAACAATCCGGACTTCGGCGCAGGCAAAACGATTTTCGGCGCGACCGGCTTTTGCATTGCCGGTGCTAAAGGCACGGGGATGCGCGGTGTCTTTGGCAAAGTGTCCTCAGGCATCATGGAGACGGTGATCGATTCCGTAATTTCGATGTCGACGACCGCCGCGGAGTACTCAACTCCCGAGTCGCGCGATTCGCCGGTCCGCGGAGATAAACCTTCGATGGACGCGGTCGGACGCGACATCGACGTTCTGTCGCGATAAAAAAGGTCGATGCCGATGTCTTTGTAAAATGCCAGTCGAGCAGAAAGTTTCTGTTGAAGAGATTCCGAAATGCGATCGGCCATGGTCAGAGCGCGGTGCGCTCTGGGGAGTGTAGCACGGTGCGAAGACGAACCACTTCGTCAAGAATGCGTTGCGCAACTTCGGACTTGCTCATACGCGGCAGCGCAAGGTCGCGTCCATCGCGCGAAAACAAAGTGACGACGTTCGTATCGACGTCGAAGCCCGCACCTTCGGCGGTGACGTCGTTCGCAACGATGATGTCCGCATTTTTCGCCGTCAATTTCTTGCGCGCGTTTTCGGCGACGCGTTCCGTTTCCGCCGCGAAGCCAACGACCAGCCGATTGCCCTTGTTTCGCGCCACCGTGGCGATGATGTCCGGATTCGGCTCCAGCGTAACTGTCAGCGGTTCCTTTTCTCGCTTGATCTTCTGATCGAACGCTTTCGCCGAGCGGTAATCCGCAACGGCTGCCGCAAAAATCGCGATCGTCGCGCGCTCAAAATTCTCGTTCACCGCCCGAAGCATCTCTTCCGCCGTGCGCACATCGATGCGTTGCACCGCGTTCGGCGTTTCCACCGACGTCGGCCCGCTGATCAAAATCGTCTTCGCGCCGCGTCGCGCCGCCGCTTCGGCAACCGCGTAGCCCATCTTCCCCGACGAGCGATTCGTGATGTACCGCACCGGATCGAGATCTTCGCAGGTCGGCCCGGCGGTGATAAGCACCGTCTGCCCTTCCAGATCACGCTTAAAGTGCAACGCTTCACGAACTGTCGCAACGATTTGTTCCTGCCCTGCCAACCGCCCCGCACCGGTCATGCCGCACGCAAGATATCCCTCATCCGGACTGACGATGTGCACTCCGCGCGAACGCAGCACATCGAGATTCGCCTGCGTCGCCGCGTGATTCCACATGTTCACGTTCATCGCCGGCGCAACCACCACCGGTGCAGTCGAAGCAAGATACAGCGTCGTCAGAAAATCGTCCGCAATTCCCTGCGCAAATTTGGCGAGAATGTCGGCCGTCGCCGGCGCGACCAGCAGTAAATCCGTGCGTTGGGCGACCGCGATGTGCTCAATCGCGGAGTCTAGATTCGCATCTCCGCTCGCTTCCGTTCCTGCGAACAGGTCGGTGATGACCTTCTGCCCGCTCAGCGCCGCAAACGTCAGCGGAGTGACAAATTCCCGCGCACCGCGCGTCATCACGACCTGCACGGAAAAATCATCCTGCTGCAAACGGCGCACCAGCTCGGCCGCTTTATACGCAGCTACGCCGCCGGTTACGCCGAGTGTGATGCGCAGTGGATTCATCGGAGTCGATATCGGAAGTTGTGTCTGTCTCAGTGCTTTTATAAACGTAGCTGACTGCTCGCTTGGACCTTACACTGGGCGGAGCAAGCCCCGCCCCTACTAATTGGATGCTCGCCGTGGCAGCGCGCTACTTCCGGCGCTTGTTGCCGTCCTTGTCTTCGTCGATCGAATCGGGCTCGGTGAAATCGTATTCGATATACCCGTGATCGAGCTCCTCGCACGCGATCCGCGTCGGTTTGAGCGTGCGCGGATTTTCGACCAGCGGCGGCGCTCCGGCCATGATCTGCCGCGCGCGCCTCGCTGCCAGCACGACATACGCAAACTGGCTCTCGGGAGCTTTGGTTTGCACGTTCATCAGTCTTTCCCTCCAAAAGACGCCAGAAGTTGTTCTACCCGCTTGCGACGCCTCGCGCTCTGGCAACGCAACGCGATGACAATCGCCTGCGCCTCGTTGCTTGCGCGCTCCACATCTTCATTCACTACGCAATAATCGTAATATTTTCCGAACGCTTCGATCTCGTCTCGCGCTTTCGCCAGGCGCCGCGCGATTTCCTCGTTCGAGTCCTGGCCGCGGCTCCGCAGGCGTCGCTCTAATTCTTCACGAGATGGCGGCAAAATGAAAATCGCCACCGACTCCGGAAGTTTTTGCTTTACCTGGGCCGCACCCTGCACATCGATCTCGAGCACAAGATCCAAATTTTTGCTGCGGGCTTCATCCAGCCACTTTTTCGGCGTGCCATACGAATGCTTGCCGAAAACCCGCGCATACTCGAGAAATTCTCCGCGGGACACCATCGCGTCGAATTCCTCTTCCGTTACGTAAGCATAGCATTTCCCGCTCGACTCAGTCGCGCGACGCTGCCTTGTAGTACATGAGATCGAAGGCATCGTGCCCGGCAATTCCAGGATCTTTTGCACCAGCGTGGATTTTCCCGAGCCCGATGGGCCGGATACGATCAGAATCAGCGGCTCACATTCGGACCCGGTGGTCATTCGATGTTCTGCACCTGTTCGCGCAATTTTTCGATCTCAGCGCGTATTTCCAGCGACAACGCGGTGATGCTGAGCGCTTCGCTTTCGACGCCCGGTGTTTTTGAGAGCATCGTGTTTGCTTCACGATGCATTTCCTGGAGCAGGAAATCCAGCTTCTTGCCCAGTTCTCCGGCGCCGTCGAGCAGTTTCGTAAATTGCTGCAAGTGGCTGCGCAGGCGATCGAGCTCTTCGCTGATGTCACTGCGTTCCGCGAGCAACGCGGCTTCCTGTGCGAGGCGCGCAGGTTCAATGCCGCTGCCGCTCAGCAATTCTTTCAGGCGATTCTGCAGCCGCCGCGCGAAAGCCGGCGTCAGACCGATCGCGAGCTCGCGGACCTTTTCGGCCTGCTCAGCGATTTTGGCGAGGCGCGAGCGCAATTCTTCGGCGAGGTGGCGGCCTTCGGTGTGGCGCATCTCGTCGAGCTTCGTCAGAGCTTCGCGCAAACATCCTTCGAGCGCAGTGCCGAGCTGATCCTGCTCTTCGTCGGTTTCGGGCAACGGTGGCGCTAAGCCGCCGATGACTCCGGGAAGACGCAGCAGCGAAACCACGTCGAGATCGGTCTTCACTTGCATCTGCTGGCGCAATTCTTCGGCGGCGTGCGAATACGCTTGCAGCAATTCCTTGTTTACTTGAACGGGCGCAGACGTTCCCGGCTGGACGTTCACATTGATGTCGAGATGGCCGCGATGAATTTTTTCCCGGACGATTTGGCGCATTCGCAGTTCGTAAACATCAAATCCATCCGGCATGCGGAAGCGAATGTCGAGAAAGCGGTGGTTAACACTCTTCACGCTGATGCGCAACGCCCAGCCGTTGGCTTCAGCGCGGGCCTGCGCGTAGCCGGTCATCGAAACGCATTCGGCTTTCTTTCCCGCGGCGGGTTGCGATTGTGACTTTGCGGATCCAGTGGTGTTCTGACTCATAGAGTGCCCGGAGTAGCGAGATTTCGTGCAGCGTGCAGGGATGCGACGACATCGTCATCGGCAAACTGCAGGCTGTGTAGCCTTGCGTAGGTGCCGCCGCGCGCCATCAACTCGGCGTGCGTGCCGCTCTCGCGAATTTGCCCCTCTTCCAGAACGAGGATCTTGTCGGCGCGCCGCACCGTCGCCAGGCGATGCGCGATGACGAAGGTGGTGCGCCCGACCATCAAATTGGCGAGAGCTTTTTGCACATACATTTCCGACTCGGCGTCGAGTTCCGAAGTGGCTTCGTCGAGGATCAGGATCGGCGAGTCCTTCAGGATGGCGCGTGCGATGGCAATGCGCTGGCGTTGTCCGCCGCTGAGCCGGGTACCCCGCTCGCCGATCACAGTGTCGTAGCCCTGCGGCAAATCGGCGATGAATTCGGCGGCGAGAGCGGCGCGCGCCGCGGCCTCAACGCGCTCTTTCGGCACGTTGCTGAGGCCGTAGCAGATATTGTTCCACACCGTGTCGTGGAAGAGGATGTTTTCCTGCGCGACCATGGCGATCTGTTCACGCAACGAGCGAATGGTGACGCTGCGGATGTCGATGCCGTCGATGAAGATGCTGCCTGAGGTGGCGTCGTAGAAGCGGGGGATGAGATTGACGAGCGTCGTCTTTCCGGCACCGCTCGAGCCAACCAGCGCGATCACCTGTCCGCGGTCAGCCCGCAAGCGAATGTTCTGAAGGACATTGGCCGAACCGGAATACGAGAAACTGACGTCGTCCAAGACGACTTCTTTCGAAAATGGCGGCAACACTTTC